>NZ_BACZ01000148.1 GCF_000333375.1 Curtobacterium sp. B18 | reverse complement strand
CGCTCGTCTTGATCCACGCCGTCAGCCCGACCTCGTCGAGCACCTTCCGCAGCTCGTGGGCGACCGGGACGGTGTCGTGGAAGTCGGTGCCGGGCTGCGGGTCGAGGTCGATGCGGAGCTGGTCCGGGTGGTCGGCGTCCTCCGCACGGGAGGCCCACGGGTGGAAGACCACCGTGTTCATCTGCGCCGCCCAGACCGCGACGGCCGGCTCGTCCACCACGAGCTGCGGGTGCTGTCGACCGCTCGGGTAGGTGACCGTGACCGCGCGGACGTAGTCGGGGGCACCCTTCGGCGGGTTCTTCGAGAAGAAGTGCTCGCCGTCAACGCCGCCCGGGAACCGCTGCAACGAGATCGGACGGTCGCCGTTCGCCCGGACGAACGCGGCACCGACGGCGACGAGGTACTCCGCCAGGTCGAGCTTCGTGATCCCGGCGTCGGGCCAGAGCACGCGGGCGGGGCTGCTGATCCGGACCTCCCGATCGCCGTCGGGCCACGGGACCGTCAGCGTGGTCGCTTCGCTCGCCATGCAGCGGACCGTACACGGGCGGGCCCGCGCCCGGCCCCAGCCGCGCCCCTGCCGTCCTCGCCCGCCCGCCCGCCTCGCCGAGCGGGCAGAATACGTCCCGCTCGACGCGCGGGAGCGGCATCTTCCGCCCGCTCGGCGGACCGCGCGCGGCACGTCGCGCCCGCTCGGCGTGCACGATGGACGGGTGAACGCGTACCTCGGGGTCGACCTGGCGTGGGGCCTCGGCACCGCGACCCGCGCACCGAACGAGACCGGGCTCGTCGCGATGGACGCCGGCGGCCGGGTGACCGACGCAGACTGGGCCCGGGGCGTCGACGCCGTCACCGACTGGATCGCCGCACACCTCGGCGAGCGCTCCCTCATCGCCGTGGACGCCTCGCTCGTCGTGACGAACCCGACGGGCATCCGCGAGGCCGAACGGCAGGTCGGCCAGCGCTACGGCCGGTGGAAGGTCGCGGCGAACCCGACGAACCTCGCATCCGCGGCGAGCGCCGGAGCCCGACTCCTCGAGCGACTGACGGCCCTGGGCGTCGGGTACGTGTCGTCGACGGCGGCGATGCGGGAGCGGACGGGGCCGGCGATGTTCGAGTGCTACCCGTACACGACGCTCGTCGGCGTCGAGGAGCTCGGCTACGACATCGAGCGGCCGCGCTACAAGCGGCTCGACCTCACGGTCCCGCCGGCGACGGCCCGGGCTCGGCGGGCGGCGGCGTTCGACGAACTCGTGCGCCGGCTTCGCGAGGCGCCGCTGGAGCCACCGCTTCGGCTCGACACGCATCCACTGACCCGGGCGCTGGCGGACTCCTCCGGGATCCACGGGCCGACGCACAAGCACCGGGAGGACCTGCTCGACGGCGCACTGTGCGCCTGGACGGCCGCGTTCTGGGAGCGGCACGGCGACGAGCGGGTGCAGGTCCTGGGAGGCGATCCGCGCCTCCCGTCCGACGCCCTGGACGAGGCGGGCCGACGGCCCGTCGTGGTGGCACCCGCGCGCCCGTCGCAGCGGCCGGCGCGCGGCTAGGCTTACGCGGTGAGCACCACCACCGAACCCCTGCGCATCGGGCTGGTGTCGCTGCACACCTCCCCCGGCGACGAACCCGGCTCCGGCGAGGTCGGCGGCATGAACGTCGTCGTCCGCCACCAGGCCGAGGCGCTGGCCGACCGCGGCCACCACGTCGACATCATCACGCGGCGCTCGTCGCCGACGCAGCCGGACTCGGTCTCGCTCGTGCCGGGCGTCTGCCTGCGGTTCCTGTCGGCGGGGCCCGCCGAACCGGTGCCGAAGGGCGAGCACGACGCGTTCATCGAGCCGTTCCGCCACGAGCTCGAGCACCTCGGCCCGTACGACGTCCTCCACTCGCACCACTGGTTCTCCGGGGTGGCGGCGCTGCCCGTGGCCCGGGAGCGCGGCATCCCGCACGTGCAGTCCTTCCACTCGATCGCGGCCGAAAGCGACACACCGCTGTCCGAGGGCGAGCGGCCGGAGTCCGCGGGCCGGATGGCCGGCGAGCGCATGCTCTCGCAGGACTCGGACGCGGTCGTCGTCGTGTCCTCGGCCGAGGCCGACACGGTCCGGACGCGCCTCGGCGGCGCATCGGGTCACATCTGGATCGTGCCACCGGGGGTGGACGGATCGGTGTTCCGACCGTCGGCCGCCGGCGCCCGTCGCGCGGACGTCCCCTACGTGGTCGCCGCGGCGCGGGTGCAGCCGTTGAAGGGGCTGGACCTGGCGATCGAGGCGATCGCCGCCATCAGCCAGGAGGCGCGACCCACCCTCGTCATCGCCGGGGACGCCTCGAGCGAGGCGGGCGACTACGTGGACGAACTGCGTCGGCTCGCGGCCCGACTCGGCATCGCCGACCGCGTCACGTTCGTCGGTCCGCAGTCGCGGGCCGACCTGGCGATCCTGTTCCGCGGCGCGGCAGCCGTGCTGGTGCCGTCGCACTCCGAGACGTACGGTCTCGTCGCGCTCGAGGGCTCGGCGTCCGGGGTGCCGGTCGTGGCCGCCGCCGCCGGTGGACTCCGTGAGGCCGTGGTGGACGGCGAGACCGGGGTGGTGCTCGAGTCCCGCGATCCGGCTGTCTGGGCTGCGGAGACCGAGCGCATCCTGACCGACGCGTCGTACTCGGCCTCGCTCGCCGCCGCAGGCCGGGAACACGCCGAGCGGCTGAGCTGGGAGCGGTCCGCCGCCGGGCTCGAGGACGTGTACCGCCGGGTGCTGGGACGCTCGACGACGACCCGCTCGGCGAACTGCTGCACGACGGCGAGGTCGTGCGAGACGAACAGGCACGCGAAGCCGAGGTCGGCCTGCAGCTCGCGCAGCACCTCGAGCACCGTCTCCTGCACGCTCACGTCGAGGGCGCTGGTCGGTTCGTCGGCGACGAGCAGCCGCGGCGAGAGCACGAGCGCCCGGGCGAGCGACACGCGCTGCCGCTGGCCGCCGGAGAGTTCTCGGGGTGCCCGCGACGCCAGGGTGCGGGGCAGCCGGACGGCGTCGAGTACCTCGTCGATGCGCTTCCGCCGGTCGGCCCCGGACATGCCTCGCCGGTGCACCGCGAGCGGCTCGGCGATGCACTCCGCGACGGACATCCGCGCGTCGAGCGACGCCACCGGGTCCTGCAGCACGACGCCGATGCCGGACCGCAGCGCCCGGCGGTCGCGGCCGCGGGCCGTGCGCAGGTCGGAGCCGAACAGGTGCACGCTGCCGGACGTCGGCGTGACGAGACCGAGCGCGACCCGGGCCGCCGTGGACTTGCCCGAGCCGGACTCGCCGACCAGGCCGACGGTCTCGCCGGCGTGCACCGCGATGTCGATGCCCTGCAACGCGTGGACGGCGCGCGCCCCGCGCCCGAAGGTCACCGAGACGTCCCGCAGGTCGACCACCGGGGCCGCACCGTGCCTCCCGTCCGCCGCGTCGGGCGTGGCCGCCGCGGCCGTCGGGACCGGCCCGTCGACCGCCGCGACGGCGAGCCGCGGCACCGCGGCGAGCAGCCCCTTCGTGTAGTCGTGCTGCGGCCGGAGCAGGACGTCCTCGACGCTCCCGGTCTCGACGATCTCGCCCTGGAGCATCACCGCGACCCGGTCCGCGAAGTCCGCGACGACGCCCATGTTGTGGGTGACGAGCAGGACGCCCGTGCCGGTGTCCGCCGCCAGGCGACGGAGCAGCTCGAGGATCTCCGCCTGCACCGTGACGTCGAGCGCCGTCGTCGGCTCGTCCGCGATGAGGAGCTTCGGCGAGTTGGCGATCGCCATCGCGATCACCACGCGCTGCCGCTGCCCGCCGGACAGCTGGAAGGGGAACGCGCGCGCCCGCTGCTCCGGCGACGGGATCCCGACGCGGCCGAGGAGCTCGACGGCCCTGGCCGCGGCGTCGGCGGCGGAGACGTCACCGTGGTTCCGGACGACCTCGGCGATCTGCGCGCCGACCCGGGTGAGCGGGTCGAGGGCGGTCGCCGGCTCCTGGAAGACCATCGAGACGGTGTTCCCGCGCAGGGACCGCAGGGAGGGCTCAGGGGCGTCGACGATCTCGTGACCGTCGACGACGGCGCTCCCGGTGGCGGTGGCGTTGCCGGACAGCAGCCCCATCGCGGCGAGGGCGACGGTGGACTTGCCGGAACCGGACTCGCCGACGAGCGCGAGGGTCTCCCCGGGTTCGACGTGCAGCGAGACCCCGCGGACGGCGTCGACCGTGCCGGACTCCGTGCGGAAGGTGACCCCGAGGTCGGTGGTGGTCAGGATGGACATCAACGGCCCCTCACGTCGAAGGCGTCCCGGAGCCCGTCGCCCACGGCGTTGAACGCGCAGACGACCAGGATCACGGCGAGACCCGGCGGAACGATGAGCCACCAGCGTCCCGAGTACGCGGCGGTGAGTCCCGCCGACAGCATGCCACCCCAGTCCGTCGCCGGTGCCTGCACGCCGAGCCCGAGGTACGAGACGTAGGCGACGAGCAGGATCGCGTCGGCGACCTGGAACGTCGCGGCGACGACGATCGTCGACACGGAGTTCGGCAGCAGGTGACGGCCGATGGCGCGGGCGTGCGAACCGCCGATCGCCCGGAGGGTGAGGACGTAGTCACGGTTCTTCAGGGTGAGCGTCTCGGCCCGGATGAGGCGGGACGGCACGAGCCAGGACACGAGTCCGAGGATCACGATGAGCCCCCAGACGCCCGGGGTCGTGATCGCCGAGATGACGAGCAGGATGAAGAGGGCGGGGATCGCGATGCCGGCGTCGACGACACGCATCATCACGGCGTCGACCCAGCCGCCGACGTAGCCGGCGACCGAGCCCCAGAGCGTGCCGACCACGGTGGCGAGGACCCCGGCGGCGATCCCGACCATGAGCGACACCTTGCCGCCGAACATCAGGCGGCCGAGGACGTCGTGCCCGACGGCGTCGGTGCCGAGCAGGTGCGCGGCGCTCGGGGCGAGGTTCACCTGGTCGAGCTGGGTGTGGACCTGGTCGGTCGGGTACAGGAACGGGCCGACGAAGCAGAACAGCACGATGACGACGATGACCACGAGGCCGATGACGGCGAGGGTGTTGTGGCGGAAGCGGCGGACGGCGAGGCGCCACCCGGTCGCGGCGACGGTGACGGGGGCGCCCGGGGCTTCGGGTGCCAGCTGGACGGCGCTCATGCGCGGCTCGCCTTCACTCGGGGGTCGATGAGGGACTGCGCGACGTCGGCGAGCAGGGTGCCCACCACCGTCGCGATCGAGATGACGAGGACGCAGCCGAGGAGCGTCGGGTAGTCCGACGTCTGCGCGGCGTTCCAGAACAGCAGCCCCATGCCGGGGTAGTTGAACAGCTGCTCGGTGACGAGCGCCCCGCCGAACAGCACCGGCAGGTAGTAGCCGAGCATCGCGACCACCGGGGGAGCGAGTTCCGGAACACGGCCG
>NZ_BACZ01000149.1 GCF_000333375.1 Curtobacterium sp. B18 | reverse complement strand
CGACGAGACACCGAGCAGGTTGATGACGGTGTTGATCGCGACGAACAGCAGTGCCCAGAGCCACCGGGGCGTCCCGGGGAAGATGCCGACCATGCTCTCCGCCGCGAACACGTAGAGCAGCGTCGGGACGAGCAGGTAGTCGAGCAGGATCGCCCACCCGGCGAAGAAGCCGGCGGTGGGGTGGATGCCGCGGCCGACGTACGAGAAGACACTCCCGGCGAGCGGGATCGACTTCGCCATCTGGGCGTAGGCGAGCGCCGTGAAGATCATCGCGACGAGGCCGACGATGTAGACGAGCGGCACCATGCCGCGGGACGAGTTGTAGACGGTGCCGAAGATCGCCCACGGAGCGATCGGCACCATGAAGACCAGCCCGTAGACGAGCAGGTCGGTGGTGGACACGGAGCGCTTCAGCTCCTGCTTGTAGCCGTAGGCCTCGAGCTGCTGCTGCGCGGAGAGCTCGCTGTGCTGCTGCGACATGGTGGTTCCGTTCGGGGAGACGGTGCGTGGAGGGGGGAAGGACGGACGGGAGGCGCGGTGCGGGGGTGAGCCGCGCCTCCCGTCCGGCGGATCGCCGACTGGTCCCTGTGGCCGGCCCGGTGGGGCCGGCCACACGCTCAGTCGACGGGGTCGTCGTGACCGGCGAGGAACGCCGCGACCACGCGACGGAACTCCTCGGGCTGCTCCAGGTGCGAGCAGTGGCTCGCCCCCGGGAAGACGTGCTGCTCGACGTCGGCGATGCGCTCGACGAAGGGCTGCCAGGTGGCCGGGGTCGCCTCGTCGTGCTCGCCGGCGACCACGAGCGTGGGGACGGTCACGGCGTCGAGCCGATCGATGATCGTCCAGTCGCGCATGGTGCCGATCACGTGGAACTCGTTCGGACCGTTCATGGTGTGGTAGACGGTCGGCTCGGCCTCCATCTGGGCCTCGGAGTCGACGAAGTCCTGCGGCATCGGCACGGTGCGGCAGACGTGGCGCTGGTAGAAGACCTGCGTGGCGGCGAGGTACTCCGGGTCGTCCACGGAGCCGTCGGTCTCGTGGCGCGTCAGCGCGTCCTGCACGTCTGCGGGGAGCTGGGCACGGAGTTCGGCGGCCCCCTCCACCCAGAGCTGCATCGACGCCGGCGAGTTGCAGATCGCGAGGCTCCGCAGGTGCGCCGGGCGCCGGACGGCGATCTCGGCGCCGAGCATCCCGCCCCACGACTGCCCGAGCAGGTGGTGGGCACCGAGTCCGAGGTGCTCGACGAGGGCGGAGTACTCGTCGACGAAGAGCTGCGGCACCCAGGTGGAGACCGGTGCGTCCGGACGGTGGGTGCTCCGACCGCAGCCGAACTGGTCGTGGTGCACGATCGTGCGCCCGGTCTCGTCCGCGAGGGCGGCGAGGTTCCGGAGGTAGTCGTGTGCCATGCCCGGACCGCCGTGCAGGACGACGAGGGGCAGCGCACCCGGGGTGGGGTGATCGGGTTCGGTGACGCGGTACCAGGTGTGCCCGTCCTGGAACGGCATCGTGCCTTCGGTGATGCGGGACATGTCGCACAGCATGGACCGCGCAAAGGTCCCGTGCAAGACCTTTTCTGGTCCTTTAACGTGGACGAAACGAACGAGGGGAACCCGGTGGCGGAACGGACGACCGAGAGCCGGGTCGACGAGGTCGAGGACCGGCTGGTCACGGCCGTCGCGGTCGGCGAGTACCTCCCGGCGTCACGGCTCCCACCCGAGCGAGAACTCGCGATCCTGCTCGGGGTCGGGCGCGTCACGGTGCGCGCCGCGCTGGCTCGACTCGTCGACCGCGGACTGCTGGAGACCCGGCGCGGGCGCGGTGGCGGGACCTTCGTCAGGACCCAGTGGCCGGACTCCTCCTCCGACGCGGTCGGACGCACCCTCCTGGCACGGTGGGACGCCATCCGAGCCACCACGGACGCGATCGCCCTGCTGCACGGCGCCCTCGCGACCGCGGCCGCTGAACGGATCGACACCGAGCACGCGGCACGGGTCCGGGAGCGCCTCGAGGACTTCCGGGCCGCGTCGTCCGGGCTCGCCAAGCAGCAGGCCGATGCGGTGCTGCACCGGACGATCATCGACGCGGCGGGCAACGACGTGCTCGCGGCGGTGCTCGCCGACCTCGAGGGCCAGGTGTCGATCGCGGCGCCCGCGCACCTCTGGGGTGTCGCCGACGGGATGGCCGCGATGGAGGACCGGGCGCTCCACGAGCACGAGGCGATCGTCGACGCGGTCTGCGGCGGGGACCCCGTCACCGCCGGGCAGCTCGCACGGCGGCACGTGGGGATCGACCTCGAGCTCCTGGAGCGGGCGATGCTGCGTGCCGGCCAGGTGCCGCGCGCCTGACCGGCGGGGCTGGGTGCTCGGCGGTCGCCCGACCGGGGTCGGCCGACCGGGGGTCAGCTGGCCGGGGGTCGGCTGACCGGGGTTCGGCCGACCGGTGGGTCGGCCGACCGGTGGATCGGCCGACTGGTGCCTAGTGGCCCATCCCGAGGCCGCCGTCGACGGGGATGACCGCTCCCGAGATGTAGCCGGCACCGTCGCCCGCGAGGAACAGCGTGGCGTCGGCGACGTCGTCCACCGTGCCGTACCGCGACGCCGGGATCTGCTTCTTGAACTCGGCGACGAGCTCGTCCGGCAGCGCCGCGGTCATGTCGGTCTGGATGAACCCGGGAGCGACGACGTTCGCCGTGATGCCGCGGGAGCCGAGCTCACGCGTGATCGACCGGGCCATGCCGACGAGGGCGGCCTTCGAGGACGCGTAGTTGACCTGCCCGACCTGGCCGTAGGCGCCGACCACGCTGGACATGAGCACGATGCGGCCGAACTTGGCCTTCATCATGCCCTTCGTGGCGCGCTTGACCACCCGGAACGTGCCCGTGAGGTTCGTGTCGATCACGCTCGTGAAGTCCTCCTCCGACATGCGGAGCAGCAGCTGGTCGTTCGTGATGCCGGCGTTGGCGACGAGGACCTCGATCGGACCGAGCTCGGCCTCGACCTGCGAGAAGGCGGCGTCGACGCTGGCGGTGTCCGTGATGTCCGCCTGCACCGTGAGTGCCCCCTCGGGTCCGCCCTGCCCGCTCCGGGAGGTGACGGCGACACGGTGGCCGGCTGCGACGAAGCGCTCGGCGAGGGCGTGGCCGATGCCGCGGTTGCCGCCGGTGACGAGGACGGTACGGGGGGTGCTCATGGTCGCTCCGTTCGGTGTGGGTGCACGGCGCGCCGGACCCGGACCGGGTCGGACACGCCCGGAAGAGCGTACCGGAGCCGATACGCGCACCGTGTCCGCGCGCGGCGGAACCGGTTCGGCCCCCACGGAGTTAGGCTTGCTCTCGGGCAGAGGAAAGAACATCGGATGAAGACGACGCACAGCATCACCACCCTCCCGGACTCTCCGGAGCAGGACCGTGCACATCGCCTGTCCCGGTACGTCTGGCAGATGGCCCTCCGCGTGGTCTTCTTCATCGGAGCGGTCGTCGTCTGGTCGATCTGGCACACGTGGCTCGCGGTCATCCCGATCGTGCTCGCCGGTGTGATCCCGTGGGTCGCCGTCATCATCGCGAACGCCGGCAGCCGCGCCGAGAGCGACATCGTGACGCCGGCTGGTGCGATCCAGCTGTACGACGCCGTGGACCCCCGACTCCGCGAACAGCAGGAGGACGCCCGGGCCGAGGCGTACCGCGCCGAGCAGGACCGACTGCGCGAGCAGGCGCAGGACGCGCAGGCCGAGTGGCAGCGGAGCGGCGACCGTTCCCGTGTCTGGGGACGGCGCTGATGGGGGCGACGTTCGACCTCGTCACCGAACCCGGCTCGACCCCCGTGTGCTCGCGCGCCGGCTGCGTGTCCACCGCCGCCTGGCGCGTGAACTGGCGCAACCCCCGGATCCACGCCATCGACCGCGTGAAGATCTGGGCGGCGTGTGACGAGCACCGGGACTTCCTCGCCGACTACCTGCGGTCCCGTTCCTTCCCGGTCCGGGTCACGGGCATGCACGAGGACGTGGACCGACTCGACGACGAACGCGATCCGGCCGACGCCCCGAAGAACGACGTCGGTGCACGCGCAGCCGGTGACCGTCGGTGAGCCAGCAGTTCGACCCGACTTCCCGGTACGGCCGACGGCACGCGCAGAAGCTCGAGCGCGCCGCGGCAGCCTCGCCCGAGCGCGGCAGCAGGAGCACCGTCACCGAACGTGACCCCGACGAACCGTTCGTCGGCTGGCGGTTCGTCCGCAGCAGACGGTGGCTCGGCTACTTCGCCATCGCCGTGGCCTTCGCGATCGTGTGCACCCTGTTCGGCATGTGGCAGTGGGACCGCCGCAACGAGGCCGTACGCCAGAACGAGCAGGTCGCGCAGAACTACGAGCACACCCCGGTGCCCCTCGACGAAGCCCTCCCGACGGCGTCCAGCTGGGACGACGCGAAGACCTGGCTCCGGGTCAGCGTGACCGGCCGCTACGACACCGCCGACCAGCTGCTCGTCCGGAACCGCGTGCACAACGGCCAGCCCGGCTTCGAGGTCCTCACGCCCCTGGTCACCGCCGACGGCCGGGCCTTCATCGTCGACCGTGGCTGGGTCCCCACCGGCAACGCGCAGGACGCCCCCGACCACGTCCCCGCTCCGCCGTCCGGCGAGGTGACCGCGATCGTCCGCCTGCAGCAGAGCGAGCCGCGCATCCCCGGCCGCACCGATCCGGCGCACACCGACCAGGTGCAGTCGGTGACGCTGTCGGACGTCGACAAGAAGGTCGACACGCCGATCTACACGGGCGCGTACGGGCAGCTCGCCTCCGAGTCCCCCGCCCCGACCCAGGCGCGCCCGCTCGGCTGGGAGCGTCCGACCGCCGACACCGGCCTGCACCTCAGCTACTTCATTCGTCGGTCGCGTACCAGGGCGTGGCCCGCGGCCTCGGCGCCGAGCGCATCCGCTCGGTGTCCGACTGGGCCGCCGGCGGGCTCGCGCCGGATCGCACGATCCTGCTCGACCTCGACGTCACCGTCGGACGCGCTCGCGTCGCCGCGGCGCGTGGGGACACCTTCGACCGGCTCGAGTCCGAGGCCGAGGCGTTCCACGAGACGGTCCGCCGGGCCTCCTCG
>NZ_BACZ01000150.1 GCF_000333375.1 Curtobacterium sp. B18 | reverse complement strand
GCTCGTGATCGACAAGGCGCTGGACACCTACCGCAAGGGCAAGCGCACGCTCGAGGCCGCGTCCGAGCTCTACGGCGTCACCCTGTCCGATGCCCACGACGCCGGCGCCGATGCCATCGCTGCCGGGCGTGTCGCGCAGGCCATCGCGGCGAAGTACCCCGAGGAGCTCGGCGTGTCAGCCGAGGAACTCCACCGCAAGCAGGTCGGCTGGTGCGCCGACCAGGCCTCCTCGTTCCAGGAGTACATGCGGAAGCAGCGCGACCCGTCGTTCACCGCCGACGGCCGCTGGCCCCACCGCAACGCCGGTTGAGGCGCCCGCCGGGCTCCGAACCACGAATCCGACGCCGAACCACGCCGCTCGCCTGGTTCCACGTCGGATCCGTGGTTCGACGCGCGCGCCGGCTGGCCCGCCCGCGCCCCGCACCGACGCCCGCGCCGCTCCCGCACGGCTGCACAACCAAAGTCCGCCCGAGCCGCGCCATGCCGCGGCGCGAACGCACTTGCGCTGTGCGCCGGCAATCCGCGACCGCCGGCCACCCCTGCGCTCTGTCGGCCGCGCGGCCCGGCCGAGCGTGACGCGACGTCGAACCACGAATCCGACGTCGAACCACGCCGTTCGCCTGGTTCGACGTCGGTTCCGTGGTTCGAACCGTCGCCGCGGCCACACCCCGCACCACTCGGCCGCAACGCGCACCGCCCGCCCAACATGCCACACCCCGGCCGCACCGCCTGCACCGGACGCCCGAACCACCGGCCGCTCCCCCCGACCTGCCACCCACGCACCCGACTACGACGGAACGGGCGGCCCTCCCGCAGGAGGACCGCCCGTTCGAGCGTCGTGGACGACTGCTTACTTGCCGAAGCCCTTGAAGCGCTGGTTGAACTTCTCGACGCGGCCGGCCGAGTCGAGGATGCGCTGCTTGCCCGTGTAGAACGGGTGCGACGCGGACGAGATCTCGACGTCGATGACCGGGTAGGTCGCACCGTCGAGCTCGATGGTCTTGTCGCTGTTCGCGGTCGAACGCGTCAGGAACGTCTCACCGGAAGCCAGGTCACGGAAGACGATGGCGCGGTACTCGGGGTGGATGTCGGTCTTCATGGAGATTCCTCGGTTGCGGTGGTGGGATGTGCGCGGCACTCGTACGAGCACGACGCCGGAAGTCTGCGGCTTGCGCCAGCCGTCTACGTTACCAGATCGGCGGCCCGGAGTGCAGCAGGCGCAGGACGGACACGCGGACGATCAGGCGGCGCGTGCCGTGTACCGCCCGGCGTCCTTCGAGACCGTGAGCTCGATGCCGAACGCCTCGGTCAGGGTCTCGGCGGTCAGGACGTCGTCGATGGGTCCGGCAGCCTGCACGTGGCCGTCGGCGAGCACCAGCGCGTGGGTGAACCCGGCCGGGATCTCCTCGACGTGGTGGGTGACGATGACGATCGCCGGCGAGTCCTCGCTCTGGGCGTAGCCGCCGAGGGTCCGGACGAGGCTCTCGCGTGCGCCGAGGTCGAGCGACGCCGCCGGCTCGTCGAGGAACAGGATCTCCGGGTCGGTCATCACGGCGCGGGCGATCTGGACCCGCTTCTGCTCGCCGTCGCTGAGCTCGCCGAAGGTCCGGTCGGTGAACGCACCGAGGCCCCACTCGTCGAGCACGCGCTGGGCACGGCGGACGTCGAGCTCCTCGTACTCCTCGTTCCAGCGACCCGTGACCGAGTACGCCGCGGTGAGCACGACGTCGATGACCTTCTCGGTCACCGGGATGCGACGGGCGAGCGCGGTCGACGCGAAGCCGATGCGGGGTCGGAGCTCGAACAGGTCGGCACCGCCCAGCTCGGTGCCGAGCACCTCGACGTCACCCGAGGTCGGGAACGTCTGGGCACCGGCGACCTGCAGCAGCGTGGTCTTGCCGGCGCCGTTGGCACCGAGCACGACCCAGCGTTCGTCGTCCTGCACCTCCCACGAGATCCCGTCGAGGATGGTGGCCCCGTTGCGGACCACGGAGACGTCTGACAAGCGCACGACCGAGGGCATGCGACCAGCCTAGGGGTTCTGCCCGAGCACCTCGTCGTAGACCTGGCGTGTCCGACGGGCGATCGCGTCCCAGGTGAACTCGGTCTCGACGCGGAGCCGTCCGGCGCGGCCCATGAGCTTCGCGAGCCCCTCGTCGGCGAGCACCTCGTCGAGGGTCGCGGCGAGGTCCGCCACGTACCGGTCCGGGTCCGTCGGGGTGCCGGTGCCATCTTGCGCCTGGTCGATCGGCACGATGCGTCCGGTCAGCCCGTCGGCGACGACCTCGGGGATGCCGCCGGTACCGGTGCCGACGACGGGGATCCCGCACGCCATCGCCTCGAGGTTGACGATCCCGAGCGGCTCGTAGATCGAGGGGCACACGAAGACGGTGCCGGACGACAGCACGTTGACGATCTCCTGGTGGGCGAGCATCCGGTCGATCCAGACGACACCCTGCCGTGTGGACCGCAGCGACTCGACGAGCCCGGTCACCTCGGCCATGATCTCCGGCGTGTCCGGCGCGCCGGCACAGAGGACGATCTGCACGTCCTCCGGCAGCGTCGCGACCGCGCGGAGCAGGTAGGGCAGGCCCTTCTGCCGGGTGATCCGTCCGACGAACACGACCGAGCGGCGCGTCGGGTCGATCCCGAGTGCGCGCACGGCGTCCTCGTCGACGGTCGGCTTCCACTCGTCGATGTCGATGCCGTTGTAGACGACGTGCACCTTCGACGGGTCGATCGACGGGTACGACCGGAGGATGTCGGCACGCATGGCCTTGGACACGGCGATCACGCCGTCGGCCTGCTCGAACGCCTCGCGCTCCATCCAGCTCGAGAGCCGGTAGCCGCCGCCGAGCTGTTCGGCCTTCCAGGGGCGCAGCGGCTCGAGGCTGTGCGCCGTGACGACGTGCGGGATGCCGTAGGTCAGCTGCGCGATCCGGCCGGCCGCGTTCGCGTACCAGGTGTGCGAGTGCACGAGGTCGGCGCCCTCGACGTCCGCCGCGATGGCGACGTCGGTCCCGAGCGCCTGGAGTGCGCCGTTCGCCTGCCCGAGCGTGTCGGGGGTGCCGTAGGACGACACGCCCGCCTCCTCACGGTGGGCCCCGAAGGCTCGGACACGCACCTCGGTGTCGGTGCCCGACCGCAGCGCTGCGGTGAGCTCGGCGACGTGGACGCCCGCCCCGCCGTACACCTCTGGTGGGTATTCCCTGGTCAACAGATCGACTCGCACGGGTTCAACGTAACCGTTCACCGGTCCGGACGCATACTGTGAGCGGTATGGCACCAAAGAAGGTCTTCGGCATCGTCCTCGCCGGCGGAGAGGGCAAACGCCTCATGCCGCTCACGGCGGACCGTGCGAAACCAGCAGTCCCGTTCGGCGGCAACTTCCGGCTCATCGACTTCGCGCTGTCGAACCTGGTGAACTCCGGCCTGCAGAAGATCGTCGTCCTGACGCAGTACAAGTCCCACAGCCTCGACCGTCACGTCGCCGAGACCTGGCGCATGGAGGGGCTGCTCGGCTCCTACGTCGCCTCGGTCCCGGCGCAGCAGCGACTCGGCAAGCGGTGGTTCGCCGGGTCGGCCGACGCGATCCTGCAGTCCCTCAACCTCCTCCGTGACGAGCGCCCCGACATCGTCGTCGTGGTCGGCGCCGACCACGTCTACCGGATGGACTTCCACCAGATGGTCGAGGCGCACATCGCCTCCGGCCGCAGCGCCACCGTCGCCGCGATCCGCCAGCCGATCGGCCTCGCCGACCAGTTCGGCGTCATCCAGGTCGCCGACGACGACCCGACCAAGATCGAGGCCTTCCTCGAGAAGCCGAAGGACGCCGTCGGCCTCGCGGACTCCCCCGGCGAGATCCTCGCGTCGATGGGCAACTACGTCTTCGACGCCGACGCCCTCGTCGACGCGGTCCTCCGCGACGGGCAGATCGAGACGTCGAACCACGACATGGGCGGCGACATCGTGCCGGACTTCGTGGCCCGCGGCGACGCCGGCGTCTACGACCTCAAGCGCAACGACGTCCCCGGGTCGAACGAGCGCGACCGGTACTACTGGCGCGACGTGGGGACGATCGACTCGTTCTACGACGCGCACATGGACCTGATCGCGCCCGTCCCGGTGTTCAACCTGTACAACCAGGACTGGCCGATCTTCAACCAGCAGACGAACCTGCCCCCGGCGAAGTTCGTCCGCGACGCGAACGGCAACACCGGGTCCACCGTCGACTCGCTCGTCTCGCTCGGCTGCCTGGTCTCCGGCGCGCAGGTCGAGCGCAGCATGATCGGTCCGTGGTGCGGCATCGACTCCGGTGCGAAGGTCCTCGACTCGATCGTCTTCGAACGCGCGTCGATCGGCGCGGGCGCCGTCGTGAACCGGGCGATCCTCGACAAGGACGTGGTGATCGCACCAGGCGCCCAGGTCGGTGTCGACCGCGAGGTCGACGAGGCACGCGGCTTCACCGTCACCGAGTCCGGCATCACGGTCGTGGGCAAGGGCGTCCGCGTCGACGCGTAGCGTCGCGCTCGGAGCCACCAGCGACCAGCGGTCCAGGAGGCGCGGCTGACGTCATGGAGGCGGGCCGCGCCTCCTGAGTCGGTACCGTTGGTCCGTGCCCCGCTTCCTCGTCGTCCTCGATGCCGATTCCACGCTCCTCGAGGACGAGGTCATCGAACTCCTGGCGGACACCGCCGGGACCCGACCACAGGTCCAGGCGATCACGGAGCGTGCCATGCGCGGCGAGATCGACTTCACCGAGAGCCTCCGGGAGCGTGTCGCCACCCTGGCGGGCCTCCGGGACGACGTCTTCCGGGGTGCGCAGCAGGCGGTCCGCGTGACGCAGGGCGCCGACGAACTCGTCCGTGGCGTGCACGCCGCAGGCGGCACCGTCGGCGTCGTCTCGGGTGGCTTCCACGAGGTGCTCGACCCGTTCGCCGAGCGGCTCGGGCTCGACCACTGCCGGGCCAACCGGCTCGAGGTGGTGGACGGCGTCCTCACCGGGCGCGTGCTCGGTGACGTCGTGGACGCGCACGCCAAGGCCGTGGCGCTCCGGGAGTGGGCCGGCGCCGACGCCGTGCCGATCGTCCGCACCGTCGCGGTGGGCGACGGTGCGAACGACCTCGAGATGATGCGGGTCGCCGGGCTGTCGGTGGCCTTCGACGCGAAGCCGCTCGTGCGCGAGCAGGCCGACGTGGCCGTCGTCGACCGCGACCTGTCGAGCGTGCTGGCGACGCTCGGCCTGCGCGGCTGACGCGCTCCGCCGCCGCGCGGCTGACGCGCGCGGCCGACGCGCGCGGCGGACGCGCGCGGCTGACTCGCTCCGCTGCCGCGCGGACGTCACGGGCTCAGCGACACCTCACGGCCGACCGGTGGCGTGAGGTTTCGCGCAGCGCATGGCGTCGGCGCGACCCGACCGGGTCAGCTGCCCATCCCGAGGCCGAACCGGCGGCTCGGCTCAGGTCAGCTGCCCGGCAGCACCGCCTTCGGCACCCGGTGGAGCGTGACCGCCCCGACTGCGGCGAACGGGTGCAGCGGATCCGGGTCGCCGGAGCCCGTCGGACCGCCGAGCTTCGAGTCGCCCACCGCACTGAGCACCGCGTAGGCGTCCTCCGCGGTGAATCCGTGCGTGCCGACCAGGAACGCGAACGCGTCCTCGTAGCCGCGTCGGACACTCTCCTGCACGGGGTCGCCCAGGCCGACGAAGAGCCACTCGTCGGCCGTCTCGATGCGCGGCGCGCGGAGCTCGGGGCCGCCGCGCACGAGGTCGACCGACACGATCGCCGTCCCCTGTGCCTCGATCGCGACGAAGGACGACTCCCCCTCGGCCATCAGCGCGTGCACGTCACCGATCGACAGCAGCGCACCGGGCACCCGGACGGGCAGGTACACGGTCGAGCCGGGGCGCGCCTCGGTGACGTCCATGTTCCCGCCCTCGGGGTGGGCGGGCATGATCGTCGAGTGCTCCCCCGACGCCGGCGCCACGCCGATGCAGCCGATCATCGGCCGCACCGGGAACGCGTGCCGATCGGTGACGTGCACCACGCCGCCCTCGATGGGACACCGGCGTGCGAACACCCCCTCGGGCATGACGTGCTGCAGTGCACCGGAGCCCGGCAGGGAGACCGACCACCCGTGCGTCGTGAGCTCGATGTCGTGGATCGTCACCGCCAGGGTGTCGCCGGGCTCGGCGCCCTCGACGAACACCGGGCCGGTCACCGGGTTGATCGGTGCCCGCAGTCGCTCGAGATCGTGGTGCTGGTCGAGCTCGGCGTAGACGGCGTCGGTCGTCTCGAACCCGATCGTCTCGCCGGTGCCGGGTCGGACGGTGAGCACCGGCTCGCGGTCCGCCGAGAAGCCCGGCCGACCGAGGGTGTTGGGCAGGAAGTGGTCGGGGGTCATCGCGCCTCGGCCTCCTGCGGCGCCTGCGGCTCCTCGGAACCGACCGCGGTGGACCGTCCGGTCCGTCGGTAGTAGAGGAAGACGACGGCACCGACGACGAGCCACACGATCCCACCGACCTTCGCCTCGACCGCGGCGTTCAGCAGCACGTAGCCGATGATGAGGAACCCCACCAGCGGGACCACGAGGTGGAGCAGCCAGTTCCGGGACCGTCCCTTGACGATGTAGTGCACGAACACCGAGACGTGCAGCAGCATGAACCCGAAGAGCGCGCCGAAGTTCACGAGCGACGAGATCGTGTCGATCTGGCCGACGAAGAACAGCACGAGGATCGCGGAGAGCACCGACACGACGATGATCGCAGCGGACGGGACCTGGCGGCGGTTCAGCCGGTGCAGGAACGCCGGCAGCTGCCGATCGCGGCTCATCGAGAACAACAGTCGGCTCGTCGCCGCCTGCGCGGCCATCGCGTTGGCGATCCCGACCGCGAGCACGTTCACCGCGAAGAAGGCCGTGGCCCACCCGCTCGACGATGCCTGTTCGACGACGGTGAAGAACGCGTTGCCCACCTCGGAGTCCGAGAAGGAGTCCCGCCCGGCGGCGAGGGCCGATGCGAGCCAGGTCTGCAGGACGAACAGGAACGCGACGATGACCAGCGCGAGGATCATTGCCGTGCCCGCTCCGCCTCGGCGCCCGGTGGACTCCTCCGAGAGCGTCGAGATGCCGTCGAACCCGAGGAAGCTGAGCACCGCGATGGACAGCGCGCCGGCGATCAGCGGAGCAGAGACCTTCGCCGGGTCCCACACCTGGTCGGTCGAGAACGCGGCGCCCGGCACGGTCCCGCCGGTGAGGGCCACGACCGCGATGACGACGAAGATCACGACGAACACGAGCTCGACGAGGAGAACAGGCGGTCGCGA
>NZ_BACZ01000151.1 GCF_000333375.1 Curtobacterium sp. B18 | reverse complement strand
CCGGGACGAGCCTGAGAGGCACGGCATCCGGGTCACGGCCGCCGTCCACGCTCCTGCGCCATGATCCCCCGGTACGACTGCACCACAGCACGAGGGGGCCCGATGACGGCAGCGGTCCGCCCGGGGCGGGTGTCGGCGGCGGTGCCCGCGCGGTGGACGGTGCCCGCGCTGTCGGCGGTGCTCGTCGCCGTCGCCACGGCCGTGCTCGCATGGGTCCGCATCGGCGCCCCAGCCCGCGGCGTCGCCTGGGCCGAGGACTCCGGGCGATTCCTCACCGACCGGCTCGCCCTCGGCCCGGTCCGGTCCGTCTGGCACCCGTACGACGGGTACCTGCACGTCCTGCCCCGCCTCGTCGTCGACGCCGCCGTCGCGACCGGGCGCATCGACCTGTACGCCCTGACGGTCTCGGCGCTGTCGTGCGCGGTCCTCGGCGCGGTCTGCGGCACGGTCTTCGCGCTCGCCCGCGACGTCGTGCGGTCCTGGACGCTGCGCGTCCTGCTCGCGGTCGTCCCGGCGGTGATCCCCCTCGCACCCGTCGAGATCGCCGGCACCGCGGCGAACCTGCACTGGTACCTGCTGTTCGCGGCGCCCTGGCTCCTCGCCCACCGTCCGCGGAGCTGGTGGGCGGCCGGTGCCACCGCCGCGGCCGTCGGCGTCGTGACGACGAGCGAGATCCAGGCGGCCGTGTTCCTCCCGCTGCTCCTGATCGGCCGTCGGCAGGTGCGCGTGCTGCCCGTCGCCGCGACCGCGGTGCTCGGTGTCGCGGCGCAGGCCACCGCGGCCCTGACGCACCCCCGTTCCGCGACGCACCAGGGTGGGATCACCTCGTTCCGGGACATGACCGCCGGGTTCCTCGCGCAGGTCGTCGGCGGCAGCTGGGACGCCGACGTCCGCGCAGTGGGTGCCTCCGTCGCAGCGCACGGCTGGTGGGTCGTCGCCGTGCCCGCGGCGCTCCTCGTCGCCGCCGTGGTGACCGCGCTCGTGCGGGCACCCTGGCCGTCCAGGTGGATGCTCCTCGCCACCACGGTCGGCGCCGGCCTCGTCTGGTACGCGGCACTGATCGTGAACCGGACGCCCGGCACCACGTGGTCGACGTTCACCCCGTCGGACTGGGCGGACACCGAGCCCCTGCGCTACGCGGCGGCGGCGTCGATGTTCCTCGTCGCGGCCGTGGTCCTCGCCGCCGACGTCCTGCTCGCCCGCGGGCGGTGGCCCTGGCGTGCGGCCGGCGGGGCGCTCGTCGTCGTGACGGTCGCCGCCCTCGTCGCCGGGAGCGGAGCGACACCGCTCCGCGCGGACGGCCCCGTGTGGGCCGCCCAGGTCGAGCACCGTGCGGCCCACTGCGCCGCGCACCCCGGGGACACCGTCCGGATCGGCGGGATGCCACGGCTCGCCGGGTGGGACGCGGTCGTACCCTGCTCGATGATCGAGCACGCCGTCGGGCGCTGAGCCGGTCGAGCGCGCCGTCGGCCCGACGCTCGTCAGGCGCGCCGTCGGGCGCTGCGCCCGTCGGTCGTCAGGCGCCCTGGAACGGGTTCGTCCACCGCCACCAGACGCCCGGGTCGTCGATCGACCGCTCGAGCACGAGCGGGACCGTCACCGCGTCGTGGTCGGTGATCGTGAACCGGACCCGGCCGACCCGCTCCCCCTTCGTGCCGAGCGTGATCCGGTCGAGGTGCGTCGACGCGGACACCGTCGTCCTCCCCCAGACGAGCACCTCGGCCGCCCGGCCGGACACCGCGTCGGCCTCGTCCTGCCACGGCGTCGAGAAGGTCCCGAACGTCTGGCCGGCGTGGGTGAGCGTCACGACCTGGAAGTTGTCGGCGACCGACCGCAGCAGCCGTTGGACGTCGTCGTCGAGCGACTCGTGGTCGACGCCGCCGAGCATCGCCCCGACCACCGTCACCTGCCGGCCGCCCCGCTCGTAGGTCGCGGCGAACAGCAGGCACGCCCCGGCCTCGTCGAGCGTGCCGGTCTTGATGCCCTCCACGCCGTCGAGCCCGAGCAGCTTGTTCGAGTTCTCGATCGCTCCGGCACCGGGGACCGTGACCTGCTTCGTCCCGACGACCTCCTTCACCACCGGGTCGGCGAGGGCCAGCTGCCCGAGCGTGACGAGGTCGGTCGCGGTCGAGGTGTTGCCGGCGTCGAGGCCCGTCGGCTCGTGGATCGTGGTGTGGTCGAGTCCGTGCTCGTCGAGCCAGGTGTCCGCCGCGGAGCGGTACGCGTCCATCGACCCGAACGCCCACAGCGCCAGCGCACCGGCGTAGTTGTTCGCGGACTTCATGAGCATGACCTGGAGCGTCTGGTACTCCGACAGCCGCAGGCCGGCCGGCATCGGCGCGACCTCGCCGTTCACCGCGAGGTACTTCGCGTAGAGCGCCTGCATCCCCGGGCTGAACGTGATCGTCGGCCCGGACTCCCCCTGCTCCAGCGGCTTCGCGTCGAGGACGACGAGCGCCGTGACCACCTTCGAGATGCTCGCGATCGACCGTGGCTTCGTGTCGCCGCTCGTGCGGAGGCTCTCCGGGAAGTCGGTGGCCTCGACCGCGGTCGCGCCGTAGCCGGGGAACGTCAGGTCCGGCACCGACGACGTGGGCGCCGAGTAGGTCGTCGTCGAGGCGCTCGCCGGGGCGAACGGCACGACGGCCGCGGCCACGAGGTAGCCGACCGCCAGCACGAGCACGGCGACGACCGAGACGGTCACCGGCCTCCGGACGGCGGAACGGGGGCGGCGGACGACTCGTGACACGGGAACCGAGCGTACCGGGGGCGGGTCCCGCGTGGCTGCGAGGACGCGCGGACAGCGGGACGGCGGACGGGAGGCGCGGCTCGGCCCCGACACGGACGGTCGCGTCCGGCGGGACCCCGGTCCCGGCTCGTCGGTCACCCCGACGCGGTGCGGTGCCACGGGCGGCGGGACGGTGGAGGCGGGACGCGACCACCCGGTCCCCCGGCCCGACCGACGGGGACGAGCCGCGCCTCCTGGACGCGACTCAGGCGCGCTCGGCGGCGAGCCGCTGGGCGTGGGTGACCGCCCACAGGCCGACGGCGCTCGCCGCGGCGACGTTCAACGAGTCGACGCCGTGCGCCATCGGGATCCGCACCGTCGTGTCGGCCGAGGCGATCGCCGCGGGCGTGAGGCCCTGCCCCTCGGTGCCCATCACGAGCGCCACGCGCTCCGGCACGTCGGCGACGAAGGCGTCGAGGTCCACCGAGCGGTCCGTGAGCGCCATCGCGGCGAGGTGGAAGCCCTGCGCCCGGAGCTCCTCGCCGGCGGCCGGCCAGTCGCCGATGCGGGTCCAGGGGACCTGCAGCACGGTGCCCATGCTGACCCGGACGCTGCGGCGGTAGAGCGGGTCGGCGCAGCGCGGGCTGACGAGGACCGCGTCGGCCCCGAGGCCGGCGACGCTCCGGAAGACGGCGCCGACGTTGGTGTGGTCGACGATGTCCTCGAGCACGACCACGACCTTCGCGTCGCGCACCACGTCCGCGACGCTCGGCAGTTCCGGACGGTGCATCGCGGCGATGGCGCCACGGTGCATGCGGAACCCCGTGAGGTCCTCGAGCAGGTCGTCCGGACCGACGAACACCGGGCCGTCGTGGTCCGCGACGACCGGCAGGACGCTGTCGAGCCACTTCTCCTGCACGAGCACGCTGCGCGGGACGTGACCGGCCCGCACGGCGCGCTCGATGACGGTGTTCGACTCCGCGATGTAGAGCCCGCCCTCGGGCTCGGACACGCGGCGCAGGGCGACGTCGGTCAGCCGGGCGAAGTCGTCGAGACGGGGGTCGTCGAGGGAGTCGATGCGGACGGCGTGCACGGGGCTCGATTCGGTGTCGGGAGGGTGTCGCCCGCGACGCCGTGGGGCCTCGCACGGCGGGAGGGAAGTGACCGGGTCGGTCGGCTGTTGAGGGTACCGTGAACACGATGGCCACGAGCGAACCGACCAGCCCCCAAGGCGCGACCGCGTCCGCGCTCGACCTCGACCGCGCCGTCGAGCTCCTCGCGGGCAAGCGCATCGCGGTGCTCTCGGGCGCCGGGCTGAGCACCGACTCGGGCATCCCCGACTACCGCGGTGCCGGCCGCGTCGTCCGCAAGCCGATGACCTTCCAGGAGTTCCGCGCCGACCCAGCCAAGCGCCAGCGCTACTGGGCCGGCTCGCACCTCGGGTGGCGGACCTTCGCGGCGGCCCGTCCGAACCCCGGGCACCAGGCGCTCGCCGCGCTCGAACGCGACGGTGTCGTCACGGGCATCGTCACGCAGAACGTCGACGGACTGCACCTCCGCTCCGGGTCCCGGCGGGTCGTCGAGATCCACGGATCGATGGACCGTGCCGTCTGTCTCACCTGCGGGCAGGTGTTCTCGCGGGCCGACCTCGCGGCCGTGCTCGACCGCGACAACCCGTGGATCGACGAACCCGGGTCGGTGCAGCTCCAGCCCGACGGCGACGTCGAGATCACCGACGTCGACCGCTTCCGGGTGCCGGACTGCTCGGTGTGCGGCGGGGTGCTGAAGCCCGACGTGGTGTTCTTCGGCGAGTTCGTGCCGGCCGAGAAGTTCCGCGAGGCCGTCTCCATCGTCGCCGAGGCCGACGCACTGCTCGTCGTCGGCTCCTCGCTCACCGTGAACTCCGGCGTCCGACTGGTCGACCACGCCGCCCGCCGGAAGCACCCCGTCGTCATCGTCAACCGCGGTGCGACCCGGAGCGACGCGCGGGCCGCGGTCAAGATCGACGCGGGCACGACCGAGACCCTCGAAGCCCTCGCGGCGCGTCTGCGATGATCGAGCGGTGACGACGCTCCTGTACCTGGTCCGGCACGGCGAGACCGACTGGAACGCCGAACGGCGCATCCAGGGCTCGACGGACATCCCGCTCAACGACACCGGACGCAGGCAGGCACGCGCCACCGCGACCCTGCTCGGGCGACGCCGGTTCGACGCCGTCGTCGCATCCCCGCTGTCCCGAGCGTTCGAGACGGGTGCCGTCATCGCGGCCCACCTCGACCTGCCCGAGCCCTCGACGTACCCCGGACTCGCCGAGCGCTCCTACGGCGAGGCCGAGGGCCTGACCGACGACGAGGTCCGGGCGCGGTACCCGCACGATGACATCCCCGGCCGCGAGTCCCGCAGCGCGCTGCTCGCCCGGGTGACCGAGACGCTCGGCGAGATCGCGGTGCGGTTCGACGCGGGCCGCGTCGTCGTCGCCACGCACGGCGCCGTCATCCGCACCGTCGTCAACGCCGCGGCCCCGGGGACGGCCGACCGGCACAGCACCCCGATCCGGAACGGGTCGGTGCACTCCTTCCGGTGGGACCCCGAGCGCTTCCGTGCGGAGCTCGTCCGGTTCGACGACCCGATCGACGAGGTGTCCGACGCCGAGGGCCGCTCGGCGTTCGCGGACCAGAACCCCCTCGAGCGTCGGGCGTAGCCGGGGACACCGTACTAGGCTCCGATGCACTCGCAGACCCGAGCGTGTGAGGGGGGCTGACATGACCGTCGACGGATCCGGTGGTGGGGGCGCTCGGCCCGGACGGCCCCAGAGCCCCGAGACGGACGACCTCGACCGCGCGTTCGGTCCGGACACCGCATCGGTCCCGGTGCGCACGCCGCGGCAGCGGGTCGGACGCGGTGCGCTCGTGGGCCTCGGCGTGGTCGTCGCGGTCGGTGTGATCGCGGTCGTGCTCGTCACGATCGTCGGGAGCGTGCAGAACGGCGTCGGCGGGGTGTTCCCGCAGCCCGGGGCCGCCCTCGACCGGTTCGGCGGCGCAGCACGCGCACTCGACGGGGTCGAGGGGGTCCGCGACCACGAGCCGGAGAAGACCTCGTTCGCGAGCTACGACGTCGAGTCGACCGTCACGGTGACCCCGACCCTGTCCGACGAAGACCGCACCGCGGTCGTCGAGGGACTCCGCACCGCGACCGAGGACGCCAGCGGGAACGGCGTCCGGGTGTTCGCCGTCGCCGACCTCGGCGCACTCGAGGTCGGGATCTCGACCGACGCGAAGGTCACCCGGGAACGACTCGAGCTCGCCCGGCAGCTGGACGCCATCGGGGGTGTGTCCGCGGTCCGGTGCTCGTGGGGCGACGACGGCCCGTCGGACGACCCGGCGGATCAGACGATCACGGTCGAGACGATCGGTCGTGGTGCCGCACTCGGCGCCGTGGTGGCGAAGGCGACCGCGGAGGCGCACGCCGTGTTCCCCGGGGCGACGGTGACGGCGGTCCGTCCGTCCTCGTGACGGCGGTCCGTCCGTCCTCGTGACCGGTCGCGGGCGCGCACCGACCACGTGACCGGTCACGGGCGCGCACCGCCCGGATGACCGGCCGCGGGTGCGCACCGCCAGCGTCAGTCGGTCCCGCGGTCCTCGCGCCGGGCGACCGCCTGCTCCACCGCACGGACGACCTGCTCGGCCGACGACTCCCACCGGAACCGACCCGCCTGCGCGATCGACGCCCGTGACGCGTCGTCCCACCGCGCCTCGAGCCGGCGGACCGCGGCGGCGACCGCCGACGGCGACGTCGGGTCGAAGTACTCGGCGACGTCCCCGCCGATCTCACGGAAGATCGGGATGTCGCTGACCACCACCGGTGTGCCGACGCCCATCGCCTCGACGAGCGGGATGCCGAAGCCCTCGTCGTACGACGCCGTCGCCAGCGCGGTCGCCGACCGCAGCACGGACAGGTACTCGTCGTCCGAGGCGCCGTCGTGGAACACGATCGAACCGGCGGGCGCGAGCCGCTCCAGACGAGCGCGATCGGCGACGGACACGCGCGACATGCAGTGCAGCACCCAGTCCGCGCCGAGCAACGGCAGCGCGGCCGCCAGCGTCTCGACGTTCTTGTACGGCATGAACGAGCCCATGTAGACGAGGGACTTCTCGCGCGTGCCGCCGAGGCGCGGGGTCGCCGGGTCGGCGGCGTTGTACGCGACCGTGACGGGCCGCTTGGTCAGGTGGTGCTCGGCGATCAGGCCGGCGGTCGTCTCGGAGACCGTCACGACCCCGTCGGCACCGTTCAGGAGCACGCGTTGCGGCACCCAGCTGAGGTGGAAGGCACGCCAACCGAGCCGGAGCGGCCACGAGAACTCGCGCGGGGGCGTGCGGTTCCGGTAGTAGATGAGGTCGTGCAGCGTCAGCACGAGGGCGTACCGCCGGCCGCGCGAGCCCATGGTCTGCATGGGCGAGAACACGGCGTCGAGCCCCAGCCGGTTGACCGTCCGGGCGACGAACGGCTCGCCCGGCTCGGTCGGTGCCGGCAGGAGCTCCCACGGCAGGTCCGACGGCAGGGACTCGAGCTGTCGCTCGTCGTGCACGAGCAGGGTGTAGTCGTGCCGTTGCGGCAGGTGCGCGACGACACCGGCGGTGAACCGGCTGATGCCGTCGTGGCGCCCGATGCGGACGTACCGGCAGTCGATCCCGATGCGCAGCCGGGTCACGACGCCGCGCCGTCCGCCGCGGCCGACGACCGCGGCGCACGCTTCGTGCCCGACGGCCCGCCCTTGCGGCCCCGCTTCGGGGCGTCCGCCATCCGCCGCAGTACCGCGGACGCCGCGGCCCCCGGGGTCTCGTAGTGCACGAGGTGCCCGACGTCCGGCACGACGACGAGTTCGGCGTCGGGCAGTCGGGCGGCCAGGGCGCGCTGCTCGGGCACGGCGGTGATGTCGTCGCGTTCGGCCGCGATCATGAGCACCGGCACGCCGATGCGGTCGGCGTACTCGGACACGTCGTGGGTGACCGAGGTGCGGAACGCCTCGAGCACGCTCGTCCGGTTCGCGAAGGCCGAGAAGTACCGGTCGTGCTGGTCGTGGACCCACCGCCGGAGGTCGCGGTCGTGCGACTTCACCATCGCCAGGCTCATCACGCGGACGATGGCCGGGTTCCGGAGCAGCCCGAGGCCCAGCGGCTTCGGGAGCACCGCACCGGCGCGGTAGTACCCGATCGCGATCGCCGTGCCCACCGCCCGGGGGCCCTGCAGTGCCGGGGCGGCGATCGGGTTCACGAGCACGAGCAGCCGCGTCGCGAGCCCCGCGGCCACCGTCGCGGCGACCACGATCGACCCGAACGAGTGCCCGAGCACGACGGTGTCGGGGCCGAGGCCGAGTGCCGCGTGAAGCCCTGCAACCACGCGACGTAGGAGTCGATCTCGGAGACCGCCAGGGGGTCCGAGATGCCGAACCCGGCAGGGTCCGGCACGATCACGCGCACCCCGACGAGGTGCGCGGCGATCGTCTCGAGGCCGTGGTGGTCCCCGCGGAAGCCGTGCACCGCGAGGACGGTCTCGTCGGCGTCGGACGGCCCGTACTCCCAGTAGTGCGTGGTGCGGCCGTCGACCTGCACGGAGCGGTGGACGACCGGGGTGGCGGCCATCAGCGACTGGTACGGGGAGAGCACGGGCGGTTGCATCCGGGCCAGTCTACGAACGCGAGCCGGTGCGCCCGGGCTGCCCCACCCGGAATCGTGGACAACTCGCAGAGGCGACCCCGCTGTGGAGGACGGGACCACCCGCGAACCTGACCCGCCTGTGGAGGACCGGACCACCCGCGAACGCGACCCGTCCGTGGAGGACCGGACCACCCGCGAACGCGACCCGTCCGCGCGGGACGAGCCGCGCCTCCAGGCCCCTCCGAACGCACCCGGCCTGCCGGGTCGCTGCGATCTCCGGACAACTCCATGCGCCGCGGCCTAGCGTGTCCACGGTGACGTTCACCGCCCCGATCCAGCTCCCAGGCCTGACACTGGACCCGCAGTGGTACAAGCGCTCGGTGTTCTACGAGTGCATGATCCGTTCCTTCGTCGACTCGAACGGTGACGGCATCGGCGACATCCAGGGGGTGATCGGCAAGCTCGACTACCTGCAGTGGCTCGGCGTCGACGCACTGTGGCTCCCGCCGTTCTTCCAGTCGCCGATGCGCGACGGCGGCTACGACATCGCCGACTACAAGGCGATCCTGCCGGAGTTCGGCACCCTCGACGACTTCCGCGAACTCGTCACCAAGTCGCACGAACGCAACATGCGCATCGTCATCGACATGGTGATCAACCACACGAGCGACCAGCACGAGTGGTTCCAGCAGTCCCGCGAGGACCCGGACGGCCCCTACGGCGACTTCTACGTGTGGCGGGACACGGACACCGAGTACGAGAACATCCGGATCATCTTCGTGGACACCGAGGAGTCGAACTGGACGTTCGACCCGGTGCGCCGCCAGTTCTTCTTCCACCGGTTCTTCTCGCACCAGCCGGACCTCAACTTCGAGAACCCCGCCGTGGTCGAGGCCGTGTACGACGTCGTCCGGCACTGGCTCGATCTGGGCGTCGACGGGCTGCGGCTCGACGCCATCCCCTACCTGTTCGAGTCCGAGGACGGCAACGGCGAGGGCGAACCGGAGACGCACGAGTTCATCAAGAAGCTCCGCGCGATGGTGGACGACGAGTACCCCGGGCGCGTCCTGCTCGCCGAGGCGAACCAGTGGCCGCGCGAGACCGCCGCGTTCTTCGGCACCGACGAGGAGCCCGAGTGCCACATGGCGTTCGACTTCCCGGTGATGCCGCGCATCTTCTACTCACTCCGGGCGCAGCACGCGGCCGAGCTCAAGGCGATCCTGTCCGAGACGCTCGACGTGCCGTCCTCCGCTGCCTGGGGCGTGTTCCTCCGCAACCACGACGAACTCACGCTCGAGATGGTCAGCGAGGAGTACCGGCAGGCCATGTACGGCTGGTACGGCTACGACCCCCGCATGCGCTCGAACATCGGCATTCGTCGCCGCCTCGCTCCCCTGCTCGACAACTCCCGCGCCGAGCTCGAACTCATCCACGCGCTGCTGTTCTCGCTCCCGGGGTCGCCGTTCCTGTACTACGGCGACGAGATCGGGATGGGCGACAACATCTGGCTCCCGGACCGCGACTCCTCGCGCACGCCGATGCAGTGGACGCCGGACCGCAACGCCGGGTTCTCCACCGCGGACCCCGGCAAGCTCTACCTGCCGGTCGTCCAGTCGCTCGTCTACAACTACGCACAGGTCAACGTCGAGGCGCAGCTCGCCCAGTCCCGCTCGCTCCTGCACTGGGTCCGGAACGTCATCCACGTCCGGAAGGCGCACCCCGTGTTCGGCCTCGGCACCCTGGCCGTGCAGGACACCTCGAACGACTCGGTGCTCGCGTTCGTCCGGTCGTGGGAGGGCTCCGGCTCCGGCCACCAGTTCGGGCCCTCCGCCGAGGACGTCCTGTGCGTCTTCTCCTTCGCCACCAACCCGACGTCCGTCACGATCTCGGCGCCCGAGTACGCGGGGCGGCCGCTGTACGACCTGTTCGGCGGCGGGTCGTTCCCGTCGTTCGACGAGTCGGGCGAGGTGACGCTGACCATGGGGACGCAGTCGTTCTACTGGCTGCACGTGGGTGCGCCGGTCGGCTAGGAGCGTCCAGGAGGCGCGGGTCGGCCCCGGTAGGGCTGCCGCGCCCCCGCGCGGCTGCGCGGCTCGGTCGCGCCGCCCCCTGGTCGCGCGGCTCGGTCGCGCGGCGGTCCGGTCGGGCGACGGTCCGGTCGGGCGGTTCGGGAGGCGCGGGTCGGCACCGGTGGGCGGGTCGCGTCTCGGCGTGTCGGTGCGTCCGGTTAGCCTGACCGCGTGACGTTCCCCACAGCGCAGCTCGACTCCCCCGCTCCGACCCAGGACCTCTCGGGTCGCCCGTGGTGGCACGCGCTCGGCGTGTTCGACCTCGAGACCACCGGCGTCGACGTCGAGACCGCCCGGATCGTCACCGCCCACGTCGGGCCTGATCGACATG
>NZ_BACZ01000152.1 GCF_000333375.1 Curtobacterium sp. B18 | reverse complement strand
GGCCCCGGCGCACCTGCCGAGGTCGACGAGGCCACCGGCGAGGTCAAGCACGAAGTGACGGTCTACTGATGGATCTCCCCGTTCTCTGGTTCGCGATCGTCGGCCTGTTCTTCGTCGGCTACTTCGTCCTCGACGGCTTCGACTTCGGGGTCGGCATGTCCCTGCCGTTCCTCGGTAAGGACGACACCGACCGTCGGGTCCTGATCAACACGATCGGACCGGTCTGGGACCTCAACGAGACCTGGGTGATCGTCGCGGGCGCCTGCCTGTTCGCGGCCTTCCCGGAGTGGTACGCGACGATGTTCTCCGGGTTCTACCTGGCGCTGCTGCTCATCCTCGCGGCGCTCATCGCCCGCGGCGTCTCGTTCGAGTACCGGCACCAGAACAAGCACCTGGAGTGGAAGCGCCGGTTCGACCTGATGATCATCGTCGGCAGCGCGGTGCCGTCGTTCCTCTGGGGCGTCGCGTTCGGCAACGTGGTCCGCGGCATCCCGATGGACACCGGCCACAACTACACCGGCACGCTGTTCGACCTGCTCAACCCGTTCGCGCTGTTCACCGGTCTCGCGACGCTGCTCGTGTTCTTCACGCACGGTGTCGTGTTCGTCGCGCTGAAGACCGAGGGCGAGATGCGGGAGCGGGCGAAGCGCCTCGCGACCCGTGCCGGCGTGCTCACGATCGTGGTGGGTGCAGCGTTCCTGGTGTGGATGGCGTTCGTGCGGTCCACCCCGACCTCGATCGTCCTGTCGGTCGTCGCCGCGCTCGCCCTCGTGCTGGCGGTGCTCTGCACGGCCTGGGGCAAGGAGGGGCGCGCGTTCGCCCTGATGGCGCTGACGATCGCCGCCATCGTGCTGGCGATGTTCACCGCGATCTTCCCGGACGTCATGCCCGCGACGAACGACCCGGCGAACAGCCTGAACGTGTACAACGCCTCCAGCGGCTCGTACACGCTGACGGTGATGAGCTGGGTGGCGCTGATCTTCGTGCCGCTCGTGCTCGCCTACCAGGCGTGGACGTACTGGATCTTCCGCAAGCGCGTGACCCGGGCCCACGTGACCCAGGCCGCGCACTAGGCGGCGACGGTGAAGCCGCTCGACCCGCGCCTGCTGCGGCTGTCGCGGACGGCCCGCGGCTTCATCGTCGCGGCCGCCGGCACCGGGGTCCTCCGCACACTCGCGACGATCGCGATCGCGTGGGGGATCGCGGCGGCGGTGACCCTCGGCGTCGACGCGGTCCGTGACGGCGACGTCCCGGGCGCCTTCGTCCCGGCGCTCGCGCTCCTCGGCGCGGCGTTCGTCGTCCGCGCGGTGGCCGCCTGGGCGACCGACGACCTCGCCGCCCGCGCCGCGGCGACGGTGAAGAGCGAGCTGCGGGCGACGGTCCTCGCCCGCGCGGCGGAACGCGGGCCGTCGTGGCTCGCCGAGCGTTCCAGTTCGGCGTTCGCGACCACGCTCGGCCCCGGCCTCGACGCGCTCGACGCGTACTTCGGCCGGTACCTGCCGCAGCTGGCGCTCACCGCGATCGCCACACCGGTGCTCCTCGTGGCGATCGGCCTCGGCGACCTGACCAGCGGTCTCGTCGTGCTCTGCGCCCTGCCGGTGATCCCGGTGTTCATGATCCTCATCGGCCTCGCCACCCAGGCGCTGCAGCGGAAGCAGTCCGACGCGTTGGCGACGCTCGGCGGTGCCTTCACCGAGGCGGTCGAGGGGCTCGCCACCCTCAAGGTGTTCGGCCGCGCGCGGCGTCAGGTCGGCCGGATCGGTGTCGTCACCGACGAGTACCGCCGTGGCACGATCGGTGTCCTCCGGCTCTCGTTCGTGAGCGGGTTCGCACTCGAACTGGCCGCGAGCCTGGCCGTCGCGCTCGTCGCGGTGTCGATCGGCATCCGGCTCGTCGACGGCTCGCTCGGGCTGGGCGCCGCGATGTTCGTGCTCGTGCTCGCACCGGAGGCCTTCGCCCCGATCCGCCAGGTGGGCGCGGACTTCCACGCGGCGCAGGACGGGGTCGAGGCCTCGTCGGCGGTCCTCGACGTCCTCGACGACACCACGGCACCCGCG
>NZ_BACZ01000153.1 GCF_000333375.1 Curtobacterium sp. B18 | reverse complement strand
CGGGCTTGTCCGACCGGCCCACCGCCCCGTCGCGTTCGGCGTCGATCCAGTCGTTGGCGAGCCCGATCGAGAGCTGCCCGGCGACGACCGTCAGCGCGACGAAGAGCACGGTCCACCAGGCGTGGCCGACCGCGACGGCGATCACCGTCGCGAGGACGGTCACGGTGACGGTCGGCCCCGGGTGCGACGAGGCGAACAGCAGGCGTGCGGTCGAGGCCCTGCCGGTGTCGCTCACGTGGCCAGGGTACGCACGGCCGCCGTCAGGACCCCGTCCGGACCTCGGTGCCGAACCGCTCGACGAGCTCGCGCTTGAGGATCTTCCCGCTCGGGCCGAGGGGCAGCGCGTCGAGCACGTGCACGGCCCGGGGGTACTTGTACGCGGCGATCTCGGCCGCGACGAAGTCGATCAGCTCCTCGGGTGTCGCGGTCGCACCGGCGCGGAGCACCACGGCGGCCTCGACCTCCTGCCCGTGCAGCTCGTGCGGCACGCCGAACACCGCGGCCATCGTGACGTCGGGGTGGGTGGCGAGGACCTCCTCCACCTGCCGCGGGTACACGTTGTAGCCGTTCCGGATGATCATGTCCTTCGTCCGGTCGACGATCGTGAGGTACCCGTCGTCGTCCTTCGTGCCGAGGTCGCCCGTGCGGAACCACCCGTCGACGATCGCCTCGGCGGTGTCCTCGGGACGATCGAGGTACCCGTTCATGAGGTTGTGCCCTCGGATCACGAGCTCGCCGATCTCGCCGTGCGGCAGCATGACGATCGCGTCGTGCTGCTCCGGGTCGGCGATCTCGACGTCGACGCCCCACACCGGGGTGCCGATCGTGCCGGGGCGCGGCGGCGTCCCGACGTGGTTGAACGTCGCCACCGGCGAGGTCTCGGTGAGGCCGTAGCCCTCGTGGATCGGCGCGTCGTAGACGTCCTGGAAGCGCTCGAGGACCGCGAGGGGCAGCGAGGCACCGCCGGAGATCGCGTACCGCAGCGCCGGGCGGTCTTCGGAGCGGGTGGCGGCGTCGAGGAGCGCCATGTACATCGTCGGGACGCCCATGAAGACGCCGCACCCGTGCTCGACCATCGCGGCGAGCGCGGTGTCCCCGTCGAACTTCGGCAGCATCACGATCGTCGCGCCGACGCGGAAGCCGGTGTTCATCGTGCAGGTCTGCCCGAAGGTGTGGAAGAGCGGGAGTGCCCCGAGGAGGACGTCGCCGCGGTGCATGTCGAACGTCGTCATCAGGTTCGTGTTGACCTGTTCGAGCAGCGAGAAGTGCGACCCCTCGGCGCCCTTGGGCTTGCCGGTGGTGCCGCTCGTGTACAGGATCGTCGCGGTGTCGAACGGGTGCCGCGGGACGTAGGTGTCGAGGGGTTCCGCCTGCTGGGCGAGCGCTTCGAGCCGGTCGTGGCCGGTGCCGGGCTGCTCGTCGGAGGGCGGCGGCGCGAGCACGGTCAGCACCTCGACGCCGGCGAGCTCGGCCCCGGCCGCCCCCTCGCCGATGAGCGGCGCGGCGCAGACCAGCAGACTCGCGCCGCTGTCGCGCAGGACGTACTCGATCTCGCGGCGTTTCAGGAGCGCGTGCACGGGGACGGCCACGGCACCGAGCGCGAGGGTCGCGTAGTAGACGCGGGGGAAGTCCTCGACGTTCGGGACGAGCATCGCGACCCGGTCGCCGGCGCCGACGCCGCGGGCCCGGAGTGCCCCGGCGTAGGCGAGCGTCTGGCTCCAGAGCTCGGCGTACGTGGTGCGCCGGTCGCCGACGATCACGGCGACGTCGTCCGGGTACCGCGAGGCGGACTCGGAGAGGATCGCTGCCACCGAGGCGGTCGCGCTGGTGTGGTGGGTGGCGGTCATGACCGTGCTCCGTCTCGTCGGCGAGTGCGTGGCCCGATCCTACGGCGGCCGTCCGCCGTGGACCCTGCCCCCGTTCAGGCGGCGGCGCGGTCCGGGGTCCGCGCGGCTCGCCGACGTCGACCGGCCACGCCGGAGGCCAGCGCGATGCCGAACAGCACCACGAGGCCGCCGACCGGTTCGTTCCACCGCACGTGCTCCCCGAGGACGAGCACGCCGAGCACCACCCCGACGACCGGTGTCAGGTAGGTGACCGTCGAGGCGCGACCCGCTCCCCACGCCTGCACCAGCCGGGTGTTCCACGCGTAGGCCAGCCCTGTGCCGACGCAACCGAGCGCGACCATCGCGCCCACGATCCTCCAGTCCAGCCGTACCGGACCGGTGGCGATGACGGGCGCGACCAGCAGGAGCAGCCCGGAGGCGAGCGTCAGCTGCACCGTCGCGAGCGTGACCGGGTCGTACGCGCTGCCGACCGCCACCCGTCGCAGGTAGGCGAGGCCGATGCCGTAGCAGGCGGTCATCCCGAGCAGCGCGACCTGCCCGGGCACACTCGCGAGGACCTCCGGGTCGCCGATGACGTTCCACGGCCCGACCAGCACGAGGACGCCGACGATCCCCAGCACGATGCCGGCGACCTGACGGCCGCGGAGCCGCTCGGACGGCACGAGCACGGCGAGCGCCGCCAGCGTCATGATGGGCGTCGTCGCGTTGTAGATGCTCGCGAGTCCGGACGGCACGGTCTGCTCCGCCCACGCCATGAGCGACGACGGGACGGCGTTGAGGAACACGGAGACGACGAGCAGGTGCCCCCAGACCCGTGGCTCGCGCGGCCACCGGCGGCGGGTGGCGACGAGGACCGCGACGAGCGTGAGCGCGCCGAGGACGGTGCGCACCGTCGCGACCTGCTGCGGCGCGAGGCCGTCGAGCCCGATCTTCGCGAAGAGGAAGCTCGACCCCCAGGTCAGTGCCACGAGCAGGTAGAGGACCGCGTTCATGTGGCCTAGTGTCGACATCCACGGCGCATGCGGCAAACGCATGGCGCTCATGACCGGATGAGGAAGACGCATGACCGTCTCGTTCCCCCAGCTGCGCGCGTTCGTCGCCACCGTCGACGCCGGATCGTTCACGGGCGCGGCCGCCGCCCTCGGCGTCGGGCAGTCGGCCGTCTCGCACGCCGTCGCAGGGCTGGAGCGCGAGGTCGGTGGTCCGGTGGTCCGGCGCGGTGCGGCCGCGGTAACGACTCCGCTCGGCGACCGGCTGCTGGCACACGCCCGCAGCGTGCTCGCCTCCGTCGAGGCCCTGGAGGAGGTGGTCCGGCCCGCCACGGCGCGCGGCACCGTGCGCCTCGCCGCCGTCCCCACGGTGTGCCAGGGCCTGCTGCCGCGGCTCCGCGAGCTGTGGGCGGTGACGCTGCCGGACGTCGACGTGCAGGTCTACGAGGGCGACGACGACGAGATGCCCGAGTGGCTCGAGGCCGGGACGGTCGACGCCGCCGTGCTCGTCGACCCGTCCCCGCTGCCGCCAGGAGGCGTGGTCGTCGCCGAGGACGAGATGGCCGCCGTGGTCCGGCGGGACCATCCGCTGGCCGACCTCCCCGCACTGACCCTCGACGACCTGCACGAGGACGGTCTGGTCGCGGGTGGCGGCGGGTGCGAGCACCAGATCCAGCGGCTGCACGAGCTCGACGGGCAGCCGTTCCGGTACGCCCACCGCGTCCGCGAGATGAGCACGATGTTCGGGATGATCGAGCGGGGCGAGGGGGTGTCCATCGTGCCGACGCTCGGCCGGGTGATGCTGCCGCCGGACCTCGTCATGGTGCCGATGGCCCGGCGGCTGGCGCGGACGCTGGTGCTGAGCGGACCGACGTCCAGGGCGTGGCACCCGCTCGCGAAGGCGCTCGTCGACGCGGTCTGAGGCGGAGTCGAGGCGGCTTCGGCAGGATGGGGCGATGGCCGCGACGCACGTGAAGACCTTCGCCTCCCCCGACGAGGCCGCCGCCGAGGCAGCCGGCCTGGGCTGGCTCGCCGAGGCCGAACCGGACGGCGGCACCCGGATCGCCCGTGTGCTCGGTCGACCGCGCCCGACGGTCCTCGACCTCGAGCTGATCCCGGACGGCTCCCCGTCCACCCGGCAGGCCGAGCGCTTCGGTCGCTCCCTCGCGCACACGCACGCGGCCGGCGCCGAGCACTGGGGTGCGCCGCCGCCCGGCTGGCCGACGGGCACGCCGCTCCGCATGGGACGCTCCCGCACGCCGTTCGTCGACGCCGCACACGCACCGGCCGCGTGGGGCGAGTTCTTCGCCGAGTACCGGATCCGCGACTTCGTCCGCCGCATCGTCGATGCCGGCGGGTTCGACCACGCCCAGGCCGCGGTGTTCGACCGGGTCGCCGACCGGGTGCAGGACGGCACCCTCGGGTCCCCGCAGCCGGCGCTCGTCGGGGACCGTGCGGCGCGGCTGCACGGAGACCTCTGGGCGGGCAACGTGCTCTGGCCGACCGACGCGGACCCGGTCGACGGGACGACACCGACGGGCGCGGTGCTCATCGACCCGATCGCGCACGGCGGGCACGCCGAGACGGACCTGGCGCTCCTCGGGCTGTTCGGGCTCCCCCGGCTCGAGGCCGTCCTCGCCGCGTACGACGCCGAGTCGCCGCTCGCCGCCGGGTGGCAGGAGCGCGTCGCGCTGCACCAGCTCGCGCCGCTGCTGCTGCACGTGTTCCTGTTCGGGGGCTCGTACACGGGTGCGGCCCTGCGCGCGGCCGAGCGGTACGCCTGACCGCGCGCGGGTGCTTGTCGCGCACCGTGCCGGTTCGCTCATCCCGTGCGAGTTCGCTCGCGCCGTGCCAGTTCGCTCGCCCCGTGCCGGTTCGCTCACCCCGTGCGAGGTTGCCCGCCCCGTGCTCCGCTACAACCCCGCACCGAGCGGGCAGCACCGCACCCGCCGAACAACCCCGCACCGTGCCGTCCGGCAAGGCGACCCCGCCGCCGGACACTTCCCGGCGCCGCA
>NZ_BACZ01000154.1 GCF_000333375.1 Curtobacterium sp. B18 | reverse complement strand
GCCACCCCGAGTGCGCCACCACGTACGGCGGCAGGAACGGCGCGAACAGGACGGCATCGGGTGCCATCGCGCCGACGGCGACGGCCGCGACGGGCAACGGGGTGCGTCGCGCCGCCAGGGCGACGACCGCGTGACTGACGGTGAAGGGCACGACACCAGCATCGCGGAGCGAGCGCTCCGCCCGCTTCGGTCGAGCGGATGACCTCGGGGCGTCGACCGAGCGGGCGCGTGTCCGGCCCGCCTGGGCGAGCGCCCCGCCCACCGTCCGTAGGCTCGACGCCGTGACCACGGAGCGCGTCGACGTCCTCGTCGTCGGCGGTGGGCCCGTCGGCCTCTTCGTGGCGGCCCTCCTCGCGGCGCGTGGGGTCGAGGTCGCCGTGTGGGAACGCCGCAGCGGGGCACCGACGGGCTCCCGCGCGATCGGCATCCACCCGCCCTCGCTCGACGCCTTCGCCGCGATCGGGCTGGACGCACCGGTGCTGCGGGAGGCGGTGCGCGTCCGACAGGGCGTCGCCCGGAGCCGCGGCCGGACGCTCGGCACCCTGACCTTCGACCGGGCGTCGACCACGCACCCGTACGTCGCGACGCTCGACCAGCACCGCACCGAGGCCCTGCTGCGGGACGCCCTCGCCGCCGCCGCACCGGACGCGCTCCGGACCGGCACCGCGCTCGCCACGCTCGAACGGCACGCGGACCACGTCGACGCCGTCGGGACCGACGCCCGCGGGAGCGTGGCCGTCCGCGCCCGGTTCGTCGTCGGGGCGGACGGCGCCCGGAGCGCCGTGCGGGACCTGCTCGGCATCAGCACGACCGGACGGGACTACCCGGACCGCTACGCGATGGGCGACTTCGCCGACGTCGAGGGGTCAGCGGCGCGGACGGCGGCCCTCGTCGACGTCGGACCCGCCGGTGTGGTCGAGTCGTTCCCGCTCCCCGGGGACCGACGGCGGTACGTCGCGCTCCTGACGCCGTCGGACGACCCCGCACCCGACGCGACGGCCCTGGCCGCGATCGTGGCGGGCCGCACCGGTGTCCGGCCGGACCCGGACTCCTGCAGCATGCTCAGCGGGTTCGGCATCCGTCGCCGCCAGGCGGAACGCGTCGGCGTCGGACGCGTCGTCCTCGTCGGGGACGCCGCGCACGAGATCAGTCCGATCGGCGGGCAGGGCATGAACCTCGGTTGGCTCGACGCGGCCGCGCTCGCGCCGCTCCTCGCCGAGGGGCTCCGCACCGGCAGCGCGGGACCGTGGCCGGAGTACGCGCGGCGCCGGCAGGCCGTGGCGCGACGGGCGGCGCGGCAGGCGGAGGTGAACATGGCGCTCGGACGTCCGTTCGGCCGTCCGCTCGGCAGGGTGGGGGCGGTCGGTCGGGAGGCGCTGCTCCGGACGGTCCTGTCCCTGCCGTCCGCCGACGGGCTGGCCGGGGTCTACGCGATGCGGTGGGCGTGACGGGTCGCGCGGGTCGGGTCGCGTGGGGGGTCGCGCGGGGGGTCGCGCGGGTCGGGTCGCGTGGGTCGGAACGCGCGGGCGTGACGGGTCGGTCGTCGGTCAGGCGACGAGGCGGGCGCCGGCGAGTCCGAGCTCGACGACCAGCACGAGGGACGACGTGATGACGAGCCGGAACAGGATCCTCGACGCCCGTCCCGCCAGCACGAGCCGGACCCCCACAGCCGCCAGCACGACCACCACGACCGTCCCGAGGACCGCGAGCACCACCCCGGGGCCCCGGACCGGGTCGTCGCCGAGCACCTGACCGCCGACGACGAGCAGCGCCGCGACGACGAGCGACCCGAACGCCACCACGCCGGCGCCCCGCAGCCCGAGGCGGTGCGGGAACCCGCGGACCCCCGTCGCTGCGTCGTCGACGAGGTCGGGCAGCACGTTCGTGCAGTGGATCGCGACCCCGAACACCGCGCCGGTCGCG
>NZ_BACZ01000155.1 GCF_000333375.1 Curtobacterium sp. B18 | reverse complement strand
TCGCGATCTGGCTGGCGATGCGGCAGCCCTCGGCGAAGTCTTCTACACGACGCCGATGAAGGCGCTGAGCAACCAGAAGTACGCCGAGCTCGTGGACGTCTACGGCGAGTCCGAGGTCGGGCTGCTCACCGGCGACACGAACGTGAACCCGCGGGCGCGCGTCGTCGTGATGACGACCGAGGTCCTGCGGAACATGATCTACGCGGACTCCGACCTGCTCGACGACCTCGCGTGGGTGGTCCTCGACGAGGTGCACTACCTCGCCGACCGGTTCCGCGGTGCCGTGTGGGAAGAGGTGATCCTGCACCTCCCGACCGAGGTCCGTCTCGTCTCGCTGAGCGCCACGGTGTCCAACGCCGAGGAGTTCGGCGACTGGTTGCAGACCGTCCGCGGCGACACCGACGTCATCGTCTCCGAGGACCGGCCGGTCCCGCTCGAGCAGCACGTGCTCGTCGGTTCGAAGATGGTCGACCTGTTCGACTCGAGCGGTGCCGCGGCGACGAACCGGGTCAACCCGGAGCTCCTGCGCCTCGTCGGCGGAGCCTCCCGCAGCGAGCGACACGGCGGTGGACACCGCGGTGGCCGCGGGCGTGGCGGCTACCACGACCGTCGCGGGCCCCGCACCGAGAAGCTCCACCGCGAGCGCATCGCGCACATGCTCGACGAGCGGATGCTGCTGCCGGCGATCTTCTTCGTCTTCAGTCGCAACGGGTGCGACCAGGGCGTCCGCAACGTCCTGCGCTCCGGCCTGTCGCTGACGACGGCCCAGGAACGCAACGAGATCCGCGAGACGGCGGAGTACCACTGCCGCACGCTCCTCGACGAGGACCTCGCCGTCCTCGGCTACTGGGAGTGGCTCGAGGGGCTCGAGCGCGGGGTCGCCGCACACCACGCCGGCCTGCTGCCCGCCTTCAAGGAGGTGGTCGAGGACCTCTTCCAGCGCAAGCTCCTCAAGGTCGTCTTCGCGACCGAGACCCTGGCGCTCGGGGTGAACATGCCGGCCCGCACGGTGGTCCTCGAGAAGCTCGAGAAGTTCAACGGCGAGGCCCGTGTGCCGATCACGCCGGGGGAGTACACGCAGCTGACCGGTCGTGCCGGCCGCCGCGGCATCGACGTCGAGGGGCACTCGGTCATCCAATGGTCGGACGGCCTCGACCCGCAGGGCGTCGCCTCACTCGCCAGTCGGCGGACCTACCCGCTCAACTCCTCGTTCAAGCCGACGTACAACATGGCCGTCAACCTGATCGACCAG
>NZ_BACZ01000156.1 GCF_000333375.1 Curtobacterium sp. B18 | reverse complement strand
CGGAAACCGGCTCCCGCCCAGAAGGCACTGCTCGCCTGGCTCCTGGCAGCGAACGCGACCGGAGCCCCGGCGACCGGCGCCCCGGTGACCGGCGCCACCGCGACCGGCGCCCCTGCCCGAGGCCGCCGACCGCGACGCGATCCGGGCCCTCATGGCGAAGCTCTCCCGCGGCGCCGGTGGTGCGGCGGCGAACGTGACGGTCGGACAGGACCTGCACGACGTCGCCCTCGCGACCATCCGTCGCGCGATGGCCGACTGTCGTGGACTCGTCTTCGACTACGCCGGACCCCGCACCAGGGGGAGCAGCCGCCGGGTGGACGCGCTGCGCGTGGAGTCGATCGACACCGACTGGTACCTGCGGGCGTGGGACCTCGACCGACAGGCTCTCCGGACGTTCCGCCTGGACCGGATGTCCGGCGTGCGGGTCGACGACCGTCCGACCGAGAAGTCCATCGACGACGTCGTGATCCCGGACACGCTGTTCCAGCAGTCGGCGGAGGACGTGATCGTCACGGTCGAGCTCGACTCGTCGTCGTTGCCGCTCGTGGCCGACTTCCTCGCGGACACGGCCGACGCGCCGGACACCGACGGCCGGGTGCGCATCCGACTGGCCGCGTCGAACGGGTTCGACGGCGTCGTGCGGCTCGTCGCCGGGCTGCCCGGTCGCGCGGTCGTGCTCGACCCGCCGGCCGCGCGCGCCGCGGTCCGCGACTTCGCCGCCGCGGCCCTCGCCGCCGACTGAGGCCCGCTCCCGCTGCGCTGCGCGTCAGCGTGCCGACCCGGGCTCGGGTCGCTCCCGGGCGTCGGCCCCGCCGCAGACGCGCCCACCGACGGGACGGGAGGCGCGGTGCCAGCCCGCACCGCGCCTCCCGTACGCCGCCCCCTGCCCCGTGACCCGCCACCGCGGGACGCGCCCCGTCCCTCCAGTCCGTGACCCACCTGTGCGATCGCACGTCGCGGTCGACTGTCGGTCCCGACCCCGTAGGATCGAGGCATGGCTTCGACGACCGCGCGCGGGCGAGCGAGGCGGACCGGGCGTCCGACGAAGGACGCCGAAGGCCGCATGTCGCTCGGGCAGCACCTCATCGAGCTGCGCAACCGACTGTTCCGCGCCGTGATCGCGATCGTCGTCGCCGCGGTCGGCGGGTGGTTCCTCACCCCGTTCGTGCTCGACGCGCTGCGGTCCCCGGTCTCCCAGCTCGCCAAGGTCGGCGGGCACACGGCCGAACTGAACTTCCCGATGATCACGGGCGCCTTCGACCTGAAGCTGCAGATCGCGATCACCATCGGCATCGTCATCGCGAGCCCGGTGTGGCTGTACCAGATCTGGGCGTTCATCGTCCCGGCGTTGGTCCGCCGCGAGAAGCAGTACGTCTGGGGCTTCCTCGGCACCGCGATCCCGCTGTTCTTCGCCGGCTGCTGGTTCGGGTGGTACATCCTGCCGCACGTGGTCGGCATCCTCGGCAGCTTCGTGTCGAGCCAGGACACCTCGATCGTGGACGCCAAGGCCTACTACGACTTCGTCATCAAGCTCATCGTCGCCGTCGGCATCGCGTTCGTCCTGCCGGTCTTCCTGGTGCTGCTGAACTTCGTCGGCGTACTGTCCGCGGCGTCGATCATGAAGTCGTGGCGCGTCGCGATCCTCTGCATCCTGGTCTTCTGCGCCATCGTGACGCCGAGCGCCGACGTCATCTCGATGTTCCTGCTCNGCGTGCCGATGATCGTGCTGTACGTCGCCGCGTGCGCCGTGGCCTGGGTCCACGACCGCCGG
>NZ_BACZ01000157.1 GCF_000333375.1 Curtobacterium sp. B18 | reverse complement strand
CCCGTCCGTCTCGTGGTCGCGTCCGGGACGCGCCCCGCGCGATCAGGCCGCGTCGTGGTCCGTCTTCAGGAACTCGACCAGGCTGTCCGCGGTCGTCTCGGCGTCGTCGCCCGAGACCGTCAGGGTGACCTCGTCGCCGTTCTCGATGCCGAGGCCGAGGAGCGCGAGGATGCTGCCCGCGTTGCCGGACTTGTCGCCCTTCGCGATGGTGACCTGGTGGCCGGACGCGGTCACGGTCTGGACGAAGAGGGAGGCGGGGCGGGCGTGCAGCCCCGACGCGCTGGCGACGGTGACGGTGCGGGTGGCTTCGGACATCGATGTACTCCTGTCGATGGGTGGTTGGCTCATGGTAGCGAGCGCGGGGTGGGCGGTTCCGGTGCGCCTGACCGAGGTCAGTCGCGGCCCGGCCAGAAGACCTCGGTGCCGGCGGCCTCGACCTCGCGGACGAGGTCGGCGTTCACGCCGGGGTCGGTGATGATCGTGTCGATCGCGGCGAGCGGGGCGACACGACCGAACTCCTCGCGGCCGAACTTGGTGTGGTCGGCGAGCAGGATGCTCCGGCGGGCGGACTTGATCATCGCGGACTTCACGGCGGCCTCGGCCATGTTGTGCGTCGTCAGGCCGCGTTCCGGGGTGATGCCGTTGATGCTGATGAACGCGACGTCGACGCTCACCATCCCGATCAGCTGGTGCGTCCAGGTCCCGACGCCGGCGAGCGAGTCGCTCCGGATGTTGCCGCCGAGCAGGTGCAGGTCGATGCCCGGCCGGTTCGCGACGGCCATCGCCACCGGCAGGGAGTGGGTCACGACCGTGAGGCCGCGGTCGTTCGGGAGCAGCTCGGCGAGGCAGATGGTCGAGGTGCCGGCATCGATCATGATCGAGCCGATCTCGGGCAGCTCCCCGATCGCCGCCTCGGCGATGACCATCTTCTCGGCCTGGTTGATGCCGCCGCGGTCGCCCACGCCCGGGTGCAGGGTGATGCGCTCGACGGGGATCGCGCCGCCGTGCGCGCGACGGACCAGCCCGCGCCGCTCGAGCGAGGTCAGATCGCGGCGGATCGTCTCCGGCGTGACCTCGAGCAGCTCGGCGAGGTCCTTCACGTCGACCCGACCCTGCGCCCGCGCCTGCTCGACGATGCGCTGGTGGCGCTCTGGTGCGTACATCGGGGCCTCGTCGTCTCGGAACGGTGGAGTCGGAACGGAACGGACACGACCGGGCACGTCCTCGGCGACCATGACCGGAGCGGTTCAGCCACCAGACGCAAACGGGCATCTGTTTCTGCATTTTTATCCCCGGATGTGTTTGTTTGTCAACGTGGATCGGGGTATGGTGCTGCACAGCCGCACCGGCGGGGTCCCGTCTCCGCGTCGTGCGCACCGAACGACCACCCCACCGCAAGCGCGCGTGAGATGAAGGAGTCTCGAATGTCCGAACTGCTCGGCACCGGCGTCGGCCGCGGCGTCGCCCACGGCCCCGTGCTCCGCATGGCGGACCCGCTCGGCGAACCGTCGAAGGACGCGCTGACGGGTTCCGCGGACGACGCGAAGCAGGCGGTGGCCTCGGCGCTGGCAGCGGTGGCGGACGACCTCAACAAGCGCGGGCAGCTCGCGGGCGGCGACGCCCAGGCCGTGCTCGAGGCGCAGGCGCTCATGGCGCAGGACCCGACGCTCCTCGACGACGTCCACGCCCGCATCGACGGCGGCACCAACGCCGAGCGCGCCGTGTTCGAGGCGTTCGGCCAGTTCCGCGACCTGCTCGTGTCGATGGGCGGCTACATGGGGGAGCGCGCGGCCGACCTCGACGACGTCGCCCAGCGCATCGTCGCCAAGCTCCGCGGCGTCGCCGCACCGGGCGTGCCGGAGTCCGACACCCCGTTCGTGCTCGTCGCCCGCGACCTCGCGCCCGCCGACACCGCGCTCCTCGACCTCGAGAAGGTCCTCGCCCTCGTCACGCGCGACGGCGGCCCGACCTCGCACACCGCGATCCTCGCCCGCGCCAAGGGCATCACCGCGATCGTCGGCGTCACCGGTGCCGACGACCTGGCCGACGGGGTCGAGGTCGTCGTCGACGCCGCGGCCGGCACCGTGGTCACGGACCCCTCCGCCGAGCTCGTGGCCGACGTCGAACAGCGCATCGCCGACCGCCTCGCCGCGGCCGCAGCGCCCCTGACCGCCGGTGCGCTCGCCGACGGACACACCGTCCCGCTGCTCGCGAACCTCGGCAGCCCGGCCGACGCCGCGGGTGCCGTTGCTCTCGGTGCGGAGGGCGTGGGGCTCTTCCGCACCGAGTTCCTCTTCCTCGACTCGCCGAAGGCGCCGACCGTCGACGAGCAGAAGGGCTCCTACAAGCAGCTGCTCGAGGCGTTCCCGGGCAAGAAGGTCGTCGTCCGGGCGCTCGACGCGGGTGCGGACAAGCCGCTGCCGTTCCTCACCGACAAGGACGAGGAGAACCCGGCCCTCGGTCGTCGCGGACTCCGCGCGCTCCGGAACCACCCCGAGGTGCTCCGCGACCAGCTCACCGCCCTCGCCCAGGCCGACGCCGAGACCGAGGCCGACCTCTGGGTGATGGCGCCGATGGTCGCCGACGCCGAGGAGACCGAGTACTTCGTCGACCTCGCCCGGGAGCTCGGCATCCGGACCGCCGGCGTCATGGCCGAGGTCCCCTCGCTCGCGCTCATGGCCGACCAGGTGTTCACCTCCGCCGACTTCGTGTCGATCGGCACGAACGACCTGACCCAGTACACGATGGCCGCCGACCGCATGCTCGGCACCGTCGCGTCCTACCAGGACCCGTGGCACCCCGCCGTCCTCCGACTCGTCGCGCAGCTCGGCACCGCCGGGCAGCACGCGGGCAAGGCCGTCGGGATCTGCGGCGAGGCGGCAGCCGACCCGCTGCTCGCCGTCGTGCTCGTCGGACTCGGCGCCACGACCCTCTCCATGACCCCCGCGGCCCTCGCCGACGTGCGTGCCGAACTCGGCAAGTACACCCTCGCCGAGGCCCGCGAGATGGCCCAGGCGGCACTCGCCGCGTCGACGGCGGCGGCTGCGAAGTCCGCCGCGGCCGCGACGCACGCCGCCTGATCCGACCCCAGCACCACCTTCCCTCCACACGCAGCAGCAGCACCTCACAGAAAGTCACCGCACATGACAACGTCGTCCGTTGCAGCGCCCGACGCTCCCGCGAAGTCGCGGGGCGGCGCACGCGTCGCCGTTCAGAAGTTCGGCACGTTCCTCTCCGGCATGGTCATGCCCAACATCGCGATCTTCATCGCGTGGGGCATCATCACGGCCTTCTTCATCGAGACCGGCTGGACCCCCGTCGGGATCCTCGGTGGCTTCGGTGAGACGAACGGCGTCGCCAACCCCGGCGTCGTCGGCCCGATCCTGACGTACCTCATCCCGCTCGCGATCGCGATCCAGGGCGGCCGGATGGTCTACGAGACCCGCGGCGCCGTCGTCGGTTCGATCTTCGCGATGGGTGTCATCCTCGGCGCCAACGGCACCGTGATGATCCTCGGCGCGATGATCTGCGGCCCGCTCGGCGCGTACATCATCAAGCAGATCGACAAGATCTGGGACGGCAAGATCCGCCCGGGCTTCGAGATGCTCGTGAACAACTACGCGGCCGGCATCCTGGGCTTCGTACTCGCGATGATCGGGTTCTTCTGGCTCGCGCCGGTCTTCAAGGCCATCGCGAACGGCCTCGGCGCGGCGGTGGAGTTCCTCATCAACCACTCGCTGCTCCCGCTCGCCAGCGTGATCATCGAGCCGGCGAAGGTGTTCTTCCTGAACAACGCCATCAACCACGGTGTGCTCGACCAGCTCGGTGCCGCCCAGGTGAAGGAGTCGGGCAAGAGCATCCTCTTCCTGCTCGAGGCGAACCCCGGCCCCGGTCTCGGCATCCTGCTCGCCTTCACCTTCTTCGGTGTCGGCATCGCCCGCTCGACCGCTCCCGGCGCGATCATCATCCAGTTCCTCGGCGGCATCCACGAGATCTACTTCGGTACGAGTGGTCGCGCAACGGGACCGTCGTCCCGAGCATGACCGGTCGGACCTACCGACTGGGGTACTACGACGTCGGGGCGAAGATCTCGTCCCGAGTGATCGTGTCGAAGAACGGTTACGCCGACGGTGCCGCTCGCAGCGCGGCCACCGCCGCGATCTCGAAGGCCGCGGTGGCGTTCTCCGGGGACGGAACCTTCCGCGTCGGCACGCAGGTGAAGGCCGGCACGTACTACTCGACGACGAAGACGAGCCAGCTCTGCTACTGGGCGCGGCTCAGCAGCGCGCAGGGTCGCCTCGACGACATCCGAGCGAACGACCTCGGTTCCGGTCAGCGACTCATGACCATCTCGAGCTCGGACAAGTACGTCGAGCTCGACGACTGCGGCTCCTGGTACCCGGTCGGATCCGCGGGTCCGAAGCTCGCGAACATCAGCTCGGACGGCGTGTACGTCGTCGGACCACAGATCAGCGCCGGCACCACGTGGCGCACGTCTGCACCGGCCGGCTGCTACTGGGCGACCTTCTCGGGCGCGGACGGAGACATCGAGTCGATCATCGCGAACGACTACCGCGACGCACGGGCGACCGTCACGGTCACCATCCCGCGGAACGC
>NZ_BACZ01000158.1 GCF_000333375.1 Curtobacterium sp. B18 | reverse complement strand
AGCAGTCGGATGAGGCCGTTGTCGGACGCGGCCGACTTGCTCATCTTGCTCGTCGGGTCCTGCAGGTCGTAGATCCGCGCCGTGTCGGTGAGGATCCGGGCCTCCGGCACGACGAACGTGTCGCCGAACCGCGAGTTGAAGCGCCCCGCGAGGTCACGCGTGAGCTCGACGTGCTGTCGCTGGTCGTCGCCGACCGGCACGACCTTCGTGTCGTAGAGCAGGATGTCCGCCGCCATCAGGATCGGGTACGTGAAGAGGCCGACCGACGCGGCCTCGGCACCCTGCCGGGCGGACTTGTCCTTGAACTGGGTCATCCGGCTCGCCTCACCGAAGCCGGTCAGGGTGTTCAGGACCCAGGCGAGCTCGGCGTGCGCCGGCACGTGCGACTGCACGAAGAGCGTCGCCTTGGTCGGGTCGATGCCCGAGGCGATGTACTGCGCGGCCGTCGCCCGCGTGTTCGCGCGGAGCTCGGCCGGGTCCTGCGGCGAGGTGATGGCGTGCATGTCGACGACGCAGTAGATCGCGTCGTGGTCGTCGAGCAGCGTCCGCCACTGCATGAGCGCGCCGATGTAGTTGCCGAGGTGGAGGGAGCCGGCCGAGGGCTGGATGCCCGAGAAGATGCGCGTCTTGGTCATGGTGCTGTCCTGTGCTGGAGCGTGTGGGGGAGCGGGTCAGAGTTCGTAGTCGACGACCACGGGGGCGTGGTCGGACCACCGCTGGTCGTACGCGGCAGCTCGGTCGACCGTGTACTGCGTGACCTTCGCGGCGAGCTCCGGGGTCGCCACCTGGTAGTCGATGCGCCAGCCCGTGTCGTTGTCGAACGCCTGGCCGCGCCACGACCACCACGTGTACGGGCCCTCGACGTCGCCGGCCTGGGCGCGGCCCACGTCGACCCACCCGAGGCCCGGACCGGTCGAGCCGTCGGCACCCTCGACCTCGGCCCCCTGCTCGCCGAAGAACCGCGAGAAGTAGGCGCGCTCACGCGGCAGGAAGCCCGCGCGCTTGACGTTGCCCTTCCAGTTCTTGATGTCCCGCTGGTCGTGGCCGACGTTGAGGTCGCCGACGACGACCGCGAGCGGGTTGTGGGCGCGGAGTTCGGGGAGCCGCTCGGTCATGGCGTCGAGGAACTTCCACTTCTCGTCCTGCTTCGGGGTGTCCACCTCGCCCGAGTGGACGTACGTCGACACGACCGTCACCGTGGTGCCGCCGATCTCGTAGTCCGCCTCGAGCCAGCGCCCGGCCGAGTCGAAGTCGTCGGCGCCGAGCGCGACGCGGTGCACGTGGGCGCTGTGGCGCGAGGCGATCGCGACGCCCGCGCGGCCCTTCGCCGTGGCGGGGTCGTGCACGATGTCCCACTCGTCGCCGAGGAGCCCGGCGAGGTCGTCGCTCGACGCACGGACCTCCTGCAGGGCGAGCACGTCGACGTCGCGGGTGGCGAGCCAGTCGCCCATCCCCTTCCGGAACGCGGCACGGATGCCGTTCACGTTGACGGATGCGAGGCGCAGGCGTGTCATGCACAACACCCTATCGGCGGGTGCCGACACGGACGCGCCGGTCGTAGGCTCGCGCCGTGACCGTCGTGATGACCGTGGGCGAGGTGCTCGCCGCGTTCCGACCCGTGGCCGAGCAGATGCTGCGTCCGGACGAGTTCCGCGGAGCCGAGTTCTGGGTCTACACCGACGGGCTCGAACGACTCCGCCGCGTGGTCGAGACAGACGTCGCCGACGAGGGCATGGTCCTCGCGTGGTCGATCGCCGGCGACGACGGCGATTCCTGGCTGTGGCTCCAGGAAGGCGAGCAGGAGATGCTCCTGAAGATCGCCGATGACCTGCAGGACTTCATCGCCGAGAGTGCCTTCGCCTGGGGCGAGCTGCGCCCGATCCCGCCACTGGGGCAGTAGGGGCGACCGGACGACGGACGGGA
>NZ_BACZ01000159.1 GCF_000333375.1 Curtobacterium sp. B18 | reverse complement strand
CGGGCCCGTGCCGCCGACCCGGACGACCTCGTCCGCGGCTTCCTGCTCACGCCGCCCGACGAGGAGCCCGGCAGCGTCTTCGCCTACAACCAGCCGTGCACCTACACGCTCGGTGCCATCGTCCGGCGGGTCAGCGGCGGCACGCTGGTCGACTACCTGCGCCCGCGGCTGCTCGACCCGCTCGGCATCGACGACCTCGCTTGGCGACGCGACGAGACCGGCGCGGAGCTCGGCTTCAGCGGCTGCTACGCGCCGACCTGGGCGATCGCGCGGCTCGGCCAGCTGTACCTGCAGCGTGGCGTGTGGGACGGCGAGCGGATCCTCGACGAGGACTGGGTCGCCCAGGCCACGAGCACGCAGGTCGAGAACCCGGCCGAGGAGGACCCGGACTGGTCGCAGGGCTACGGCTTCCAGTTCTGGATGGCCCGCCACGGGTACCGCGGCGACGGCGCCTACGGCCAGTTCTGCGTCGTCCTGCCCGAGCAGGACGTCGTCCTCGCGCTCACCGGGCAGAGCCTCGACATGCAGGCCGTCCTCGACGCGGCCTGGCAGCACCTCCTGCCCGCCCTCGAGGCAGTGGACGTCGACGCGGCCGCGGACGCCGGCCTGGAGGCGCGGCTCACCTCCTTGGGGCTGCCACCGGTGGCGGGTGGGCGCCTCCCCGAGCACCTCGCCGACGTCTCCCTGCGGTCCCGCCCGGGTGGGATCCTCGACGCGGTCACGTTCGCGCGCGACGGCGACGGGATCCGCATGACCGTGACCGACGACGGACGCTCGGACTCGGTGCCGCTCGGCGAAGGACGATGGGCCGTCGACGGCGCCCTCGCGGCGAGCGCCGCGACCGAGCCGGACGGGACGGTTCGCGTCGGGTTGCGGTTCGTCGAGACGCCGCACCTGCTGCACCTGCGCGTCGACCTCGACCGGGGCACGGTCGGGGCGAAGTGGGGGACCGAGCCCCTGCACGACGGGGCGATGACGCTCCGGCGCCCCGCCGACTGACCGGGACTAGGGGATGTCGGAGCGGTGCTCGACGACGTCCTGGAGCTCGGGCCGCTTCGCGGTCACCCGTCGCCCGAGGACGTGTGCTTGATC
>NZ_BACZ01000160.1 GCF_000333375.1 Curtobacterium sp. B18 | reverse complement strand
ATGAAGCTGCCGCTGGACGACCTCGGCGGGATGGCGAAGGCGATCTTCGTCGGGCACGACCGGCCGATCGACTTCGGGCTCCTCGGCGTCGAACGTCCGGACGGGTCCCGCGACAAGTACGGGTTCGTCGTGATGGCCGGTCTCGGGCTCGACGCCCGCATGATCGCCAACACCCGGCCCGAGCTGAAGAAGCGCGTCGGGTGGCTCGCGTACCTCGACTCGCTGCTCCGCTCGGTGCGCGACGCCGACGGCTTCGAGTTCAAGTACCGGCTGTCGGTCTCCAAAACCGAATGCCGGGGGTTCGAGTCCCTCCACTCCTGCCATCGCCTGAACGGCGAGCGGGAATCGAAGGGTCGGAAGCGGATTTGAGCGAGGCCAGGGCGCCGCCCCAGCGGAAGGGCGCCTGCGGCCTCTTGTGTTGTTGAT
>NZ_BACZ01000161.1 GCF_000333375.1 Curtobacterium sp. B18 | reverse complement strand
CACTGATGGACAAGATCTCGACCGTCACCGGCATCGCCGCACCGCTCGAGCGGTCCAACGTCGACACCGACCAGATCATCCCCGCCGTCTACCTCAAGCGGGTGACGAAGACCGGCTTCGAGGACGCCCTGTTCTCCGGCTGGCGTCAGGACCCCGAGTTCGTGCTGAACCAGCCCGCGTACCAGGGCGCCAAGGTGCGGTGCTGTTCTTCGTCGTCCGGCTCGCGATCCGCACCCTCGCCGGCGACTTCATCCCGAACTCGATCATGAACGCGCAGCAGGCCGAGCAGTTCTCCTACGTGCTCGTCGGCGTCGCGCTCATGCTC
>NZ_BACZ01000162.1 GCF_000333375.1 Curtobacterium sp. B18 | reverse complement strand
TGATCGGATCGGGCAGGCGGCGGGACCAGCGATCATTGAGCGCGCCGGGCGGGCACATCACGATCTTGCCGCGCAGTTGCTCTTTGGATGCGGCCGTCGCCGACACCAGTTCGCCGAGATCGACGCCCAGCTCCTGATAGAGCGAGCATAGCCGCTCCATGGCGCCGTGGATGTAGATCGGATCGTGATGTCCGCGCAGGCGAAGTTCCGCGATCAGCCGCTGCGCCTTGCCCAGCGCATAGGCGCCGACCAGCACGCAGCGCGTCGGGTTCGCGTGCAGCGCCTCCAGCAGCCG
>NZ_BACZ01000163.1 GCF_000333375.1 Curtobacterium sp. B18 | reverse complement strand
GGTCGAGGCCGGACAACCGGTCGTCCCGCGCGGCGACGACGAACCGGCGTGCGAGCTGCCAGGCGGACGGCTCGGTCAGCACCTGGGACTCGCCGTCGCGGCCCACGAGCAGCGCGTTCTCGCGGAAGACCGAGTTGGCGAACGCGTGTAGGGTGGACACCGTCGGCGCCTCGAACGCGTCACCGGCTGCGAGCAGTCCGACGTCCTCGAGCGCGCGGATGCGGTCGTTGATGCGGACCGAGAGTTCCCCGGCGGCCTTGCGGGTGAAGGTCAGCCCGAGGATGCCGTCGGGGCGGACCATCCCGTTCGCGAGGAGCCAGACGACGCGGGACGCCATGGTCTCGGTCTTGCCGCTGCCGGCCCCCGCGACGACGAGCGCCGGGGTGAGCGGCGACTCGATGACGGCGCGTTGCTGCGGCGTGGGGCGTGGGCGTCCGAGGGCGTCGGCGATCGCGTCGGCACCGTGGCGGGGTGCGGCGACGTCGTCCGGGTCGACCGCGGTGGGGTCGTCGGGTCCGAGCAGCTGGTCCTCGTTCACCAGGTCACCTCGCCCACGACGTGGATCCGGCACGGGACGCCGGTCCGGGCCTTCTCGCAGTGGTCGTCGACGTTCGCCAGGAAGGTGCGACCGGCCATGCCCGCCGCGACGGTGTGCAGCCGCTGGCGGTAGGTCTCACGTGCGTCGTCGTCGAACGCCTGCTGCGTCCGTTCCGAGTACGCGCGGCCGCTCCGGGCGTTCTGCACGAAGACCAGCCGGGCGTCGGCCATCGTCGAGCCGGCGGGCACTCCCTCGACCGCGCCGTCCTCGACCGCGAGCTGGTAGGCGCCGAGCTGGGGGTGCTCCGGCATGTCGTTCTTCTCGCTCGGCATCGACCGTCCGGTCTTCAGGTCGACCACGCTGACGCGGCCGTCCGGGTCCACCTCGATCCGGTCGATGCTGCCGCGCATCCGTGCCGGCCCGGTGACGAGCGCGAACGAGGTCTCGGCGCCGAGCAGTCGGCGTCCGGCGCTCGCGAAGGTGCGGAGGTAGTCACTGAGGCCCTCGATCATCCGGCGCGTGCGGGCGCGTTCGCGATCGGCGATCCACGGCGACTCGAACGTGAGCTCGTCCCACCGTCCCTCGACGTGCTGCCACAGGGACTCCACGTCGACGGCGGTCGCGTGCTCCATCGTCTCGTGCACGATCGTCCCGATCCCCATCGCCGGGCTCGGGGCGCTGCCGCCGAACGTCTGCACGAACCAGTGCACGGGGCACTCCTCGAACGTGCCGATCCGCGACGGCGAGACGGACACGGTCGGTGCGACCGGTTCACCCCCCTCGTGCTCGGGTGCCGGCGGGGCGTCGAGGTCGACGAGCGGGTCGTCGGTCGAGGGCTCGGCGAGTCCGTACCAGTCGTCCGGAGCGGCACCGGGGACCTCGGCCTCGGCCAGGCGGGCGAGGGCGGACGCGGCCTCGTGGTCGCCCGAGGCCACCACGCGACGTCGGAGCGAGCCGGCGAGCCCGCGCAGCGAGAGCGGGTGGACGGTCGGCTGCCGGTCGGGCGGCACCGGCACGAGGCGGACGAACGGGGACGGTGCCTCGTCGTCGTTCGCCACGGTCCCGATGATCACCTGGGTGGTCGCGCGGGAGACCGCACGGGCGAACAGTCGGAGTTCGTCGGCGATGACCGCGGCACGGTCGTCGATCGTCTCGTGGTCGATCCCCGCGGCCGCACGGACCAGGCCGTCGGGGTCGAGCAGGCTGCCGCGGACCCGCGTGTTCGGCCAGACGCCGTCCTGCAGCCCGAGCACGACGACCACGTCGCACTCGAGTCCGATGGTGGCCGAGGGGGTGAGCACGCGGACCCGTCCGGCGGTGCGGTCGGGTCCGATCGAGTCCTCGGGCAGGTCGGCGCCGAGCAGGTCGTCGACGAACACGCGTGCCGGGGCGTCCGGCGTGCGTTCGACGAACCGCTTCGCGGCGGTGAACAGCCC
>NZ_BACZ01000164.1 GCF_000333375.1 Curtobacterium sp. B18 | reverse complement strand
ACTAGCCGCGAGATCGTCTGGCTCGACCTCGACCTGACCACCCCGATGCGGACCGACCAGGTCCGGGCGGTGCTCGTCGCCATCCACGGCCTGGGCGGCAGCCCGTTCGTCACTCTCGAAGCGTGCGGGGCCAACCGCACGGTCACGTGGCGGCTCGGCTGCGACTACCGGGACCAGTCCCGCCTCCGCGATCTCATCCGCGCCCACGTTTCGGGCACCGAGCTGCCAGAGTCGGACGCGACGCGCGAGGTCCCGGACCGGGCCGCGCGGCTCCACTTCAAAGGGAGCGACCGCAGCGCCCTGCTCATCTCAGAACCCGACCTGACCGTGCGCACCCTGCTCGCGGCATTGTCCCGGGCAAACCGCGACGAGTCCGTCACGCTGCAGCTCACGCTCGGGGCGCGCCTCCGTCCGAGCAACCGGGCCGACGTCCTCCCGCAAAAGGAGCGCAAGCTGCTCGCCAAGTGGCGGGAACAGCGGTTCCTGATCGACGTGCGGATCGGGGCGAGCGCCAAGGACCCGGACCGGGCCCGCTCGCTCGTCAGTTCCGCCATCGCCGGACTGCGCCAGATCGAGGGGCCGGGCGTCCGGCTGATCGCGACCAAGACGTCCGGCGGCGGCTTCTATGCCGTCAGCCTGCCGTGGCTGTGGCCGAGCCAACTGACGCCGAGCGAACTGATCCCCATGACCGTGTGGCCGGTGGGCGAACCGCCCCTTCCCGGCGTCCCGAGTCCGCACCCGCGCCGCCTCTACGCGTCTCACGAGATCCCGGAGCGCGGCATGGTGCTCGGGGAATCCCTCGGGTCCAAGCCGCGCCCCGTCGCGCTGAAGCTCGAAGACGCCGGCCGGCACGTCCACCTGATCGGCCCGACCGGCGTCGGCAAGTCGACGCTGCTGGCCCGCATGGCCATCGCCACGGCCGAGCGGGGAGCGGGACTCGTCGTCATCGACCCCAAGGGCGACCTGACCGCCGACATCCTCGCCCGCATCCCGGCAGCCCGCCGAGACGACGTCGTGGTTCTCGACCCCCGCGACGAGGCGCCCGTCGGCATCGCCAGCCTGAGCGGCGATCCGGACCGCACGGCCGACGTGCTGCTGGGCGTCTTCCATTCGATTTACGCGGACAATTGGGGCATCCGCAGCGCCGACATCCTGCGCGGCGCGCTGCTCAGCCTGGCCCGCCGCGGCGACGCCTCGCTCGTCATGATCCCGACGCTGCTGACGAACCCCGGCTTCCGGCGCTCCGTCACGGCCCGGCTCGTCCGCGAGGACCCAATGGGTCTCGGGGCGTTCTGGGGCTGGTACGACGGCCTCAGCGAGCCGGAGCGCCAACAGGCGATCGGGCCCGTCCTCAACAAGCTGCGCGCCGTGCTGCTCCGTCCCGGGCATGCGCGCCACGCTCGGCCAGCGGTCGCCGCGCTTCGAGCTGAGCGACGTCTTCACGAAGAAGCGGATCCTGCTCGTCACCTCGCCAAGGGCCAGCTCGGCCCCGAAGCGTCGGTCCTGCTCGGCTCGGTCGTGGTCGGCTTGCTGTGGGACGCCATCGCCGCGAGAACCGACACTGATCCGTCGAAGCGCGCCCAGGCCGGCGTCTACGTCGACGAGGTCCAGGACTACCTGCGCCTCGACGACCTCCAGTCGGCGATCGTGCAGGCCCGCGGCCTCGGCGTCTCGCTCGGGCTCAGCCACCAGCACCTCGGACAGCTCGGCCCGAACCTGCGCGAAGCCCTGCTCGGCAACGTCGGCTCGCGCGTCATGTTCGGCCTGCAGCACAGGGATGCGGGCGAATTCGCCCGCATGAGCCGCGGCCAGCTGGAACCGGTCGACCTCGAAAGCCTGCCTGCCCACGAGGCGTACGCGTCGCTGCTCGTCGGCGGGACGGCCGCCCCGTGGGCCAGCATGCGGACGCTCCCGCTCGGTCCCGCCACGGGCGACCCGGACGCCCTGCGCGCCCGGTCCCGCGCCAACTACGGCGTTCCCGCGGCCGACACCGAAGCCGACCTCCGGGGCATCGCCGACCCGCCGCAGGCGGGTCCTGACGAGCGCATCGGCCGCACGCCGCGCCGACCGAAAGGCAGCTCATGAACGCGCCCTACGTCCCGGGTGACGGGCTGCCGGTCGGTCTTCCGCTCGGCTCACCGTCAGATCCGTCTTTTTCGCAGGTCAGAGGCGAACCGGATTCGCCAAGCGGGACGAATACTCCGCATCCTCCGGCTGCGGAGCCGAACCCGAAGCGGGTCAGCGCGAGCCGTCTCGCGTGGGTGGACGACCACCTGCCGGAGCGCGACCGCCAGGTGCTCGAGATCGTTGCTGCTCACCGCTACCTGACGACCCGCCAGCTTGAGAGGTTCGTCTTCACCGGTCACGCCAGCGAGGAGTCGGCGGCGCGCACGTCCCGCCGCGTGCTCGCCCGGCTCGAACGGCTGCAGCTCCTCGCTAGCCTCGGCCGCAGGGTCGGGGGCGTGCGGGCCGGAAGCAGCGCCACGGTCTGGCAGCTGACCAGCGCCAGCGCCCGGCTGCTTCGGGCGGACGGAGTCGGTTTCCGCCGTCACGACCCATCGCCGCGGTTCCTCCGCCACTGCCTGGCGGTGGCCGACGTCAACCTCTCGGTCCGCTCCCTCGCCGGTCCGGCCAGGTCCGTCGCCGTGCAGGTCGAGCCCGAGTCGTGGCGCCCGTACCTCGGTCCGGGCGGCGAACGGCGCACCCTGCAGCCGGACCTCGCCGCCGAACTCACCACCGACGAATACGAAGAGCGCTGGTTCCTCGAGGTCGATCTCGGCACCGAGAGCCTGCCGACTCTGCTGCGCCAGTGCGCCCAGTACGAGGCGTACCGGAACACCGGCACGGAGCAGGCGGAGCACGGCAGCTTCCCGGTCGTCTGGTGGATCCTCACCGAGGATCACCGGGCCGAACGTCTCACGTCGGCCATCCGCAGGGCGCCGCGCCTGACGCCCGCCCTCTACCGCGTGACGACGTTCGACCGGCTCCGGGTCGCGATCGAGGAGGCCGCATCGTGAAGCCGCTCCCTCGGAACGAGATCCTGACCGGCGACGCGCTTCAAACGCTCGGGACGCTGCCGGACGGTTCGGTCGACCAGATCGTCACCAGCCCGCCGTACTTCCGGCTGCGCGACTACGGCGCTCCGGGCCAGCTCGGCCTCGAGCCCTCCGTCGAGGACTGGGTGGCCGGCCTCCGCGGCGTCCTGCGCGAGTGCGCCCGGGTGCTCGTTCCGACGGGGACCATGTGGCTCAACCTCGGCGACACCTACAGCACGAAGCCCCGCGACGGCGGCCCGCGCAAGAGCCTCCTGTTCGGGCCGGAACGGCTGGCGCTCGCCCTGCTCGCCGACGGCTGGCTGATCCGCAACAAGATCGTCTGGGCGAAGACCAACACTGTGCCGACGAGCGTCCGCGACCGGTTCGCGACCAAGTACGAGGTCGTCTACCTGCTGGCCCGCAACCCGCGCTACTACTTCGACCTCGACCGCGTCCGCGTGCCGCACGTGTCCAGGCCGCCGAAACCGAGGATCCCGCAAGCCGGCGCGCGTCCGAGGAAAGCGCCCTGGCTCGGCCCGAACAGCGACGGGGACAAGGGACTGGCGCAGCTCCGCGATCGGGGACTGGTCGGGCATCCGCTCGGCAAGAACCCGGGCGACGTCTGGAGCATGGCCGTCAGCAACTACCGGGGCGCGCACTTCGCCACCTTCCCGGCGGCGCTTGCGCGGCGGATGATCGAGGCCGGCTGCCCCGAGTGGCGCTGCCAGCGATGCCGCGCCCCGTGGCGGTCGCCGCCGGACCGCACGCGTCGGCTTCCGCCCGAACCGACCTGTTCCTGCCTCGCGCCCCGCGAGCCGGGCATCGTGCTCGATCCCTTCATGGGAGCCGGAACAACGGCGCTCGCAGCAAGGGATTCGGGGCGCGACTGGATCGGCATCGAGTTGAATCCCGCATTCCGCGACCTCGCCGTCGACCGTCTCGACGGCGAGGCGTAGTCGGGGATGGCTTTCCCGGGAGCCCGCGGCGACTGACAGCGATCGTCCACACAGGACGTCCGGTCGCCGCGCCACCCCGAGGAGGTGGGTCGGTCTTGAAGGACCGACAGAAACGCCCTCAGAAAGGAGAAGAACCGCCATGAAGACCCTCGCCATCCGTCTGGAGGAGAAGACGCATGCGCGCCTGACGATCCTGTCGAAGCTGAGCGGGCAGTCCGTCACGGACACCATCCGCACGGCAATCGACGAGTATCTGAGCACGCTCGCGGCGCAGCCCGACATCGCGGCCAAGGCCCAGGCCCTGACCGACGAGATCGAGCGCGAAGCCGCCGAGCAGCGCAGCGCGATCCAGGCGCTGCTGAGCGCGAGCCCGGCACCCGCCCGGCGCGCAGGCAAGGCGTAGTTCGCTCCCGGCGGGGGCCAGTCAGAGCAATAGAGATGCTCGCTGGCTCCCGCCCTTTCCCATAAGGCGCGCCTTTGTTGTGGAATGCACAATAGGAGATGCATTTATGCATCGTCAGGTTTATAATCGAAATAGATCGGTCATGAAAACAAGGAGCACAACGAAGATATGCAGTCACAGAGCACCCCGTCGCTATCGGATGCCATTCGCAGCGCGCGATTGGAGAAAGGCATGTCCACGTACGAACTGGGCAGCCAAGTCGGCGTCAACCAGTCGAACATCGTCCGCATAGAGTCCGGCCACATCGCAGCGCCGAACCCGGCGCTGCTCAGCGCGATCGCCGAAGTCCTCGGACTCGACGTGGCCGACGTCTACGCGCTCGCCGGCTACACGCGTCCAAGCCAGCTGCCGACCTTCACGCCGTACCTACGCAGCAAGTTCGCGGACATGCCGGCCGAAGCCAGAGCGGAACTGGAGCAGTCCTTCCGCCTCCTCGCGGACAAGTACGGCTTCGACGCAGACGGCCCTGCGTCCGGCGAAGACGAAAACTAACCACGCCCTAAGACGAAAGGAGGCGCCCATGACCACGACATCATCACCATCTGTTCTCAGACGCCTCCGATCGCTCGTGCCGCGCCGCGCGGACGTCAGCTTCGACGAGGCCCTTCGCGTCAGCGAGCTCCAAGCGTCCTGTCTGATCGACATCGTTGGCGGCCCGGACCGCATCGACGCGACAGCTATTAGCGAATTGCCGCACGTCCGCGTCGTATCGGAGACGATCGCCGTATCCGGCATGAGCCTCTGGACGGGCCATCACTGGCTGATCGCGATCAAGAGCGACAACAGCCTCGCACACCAGCGTTTCACGCTGTTGCACCAGTTCAAGCACATCGTGGACCACGGCCACGCGGCGACTCTTTACCGTGGCAGCCCCGTCGCGACATCCACTGCCCAAGCTGAACGTGCCGCTGACTATTTCGCGGGCTGCGTGCTCGTGCCCAAACGTGAACTTGAAGCGCTTTGGGACGGCGGCTTACGGCAACCTCAGATGCTCGCCGCGCACTTCGGCGTCAGTGTCGACGCCATGCTCGTGCGCCTCGGTCAGGTCAAGCTCAACGCCGCCAACGACCGCCTGCCGCACGTACGCTGCGCTCATCCAGTCCGCTCCGCATTCACCGGCCCGACGCGAAGCCGCGTCGCACGATCACCAAGGTGCCCCGCATGAATTCGAAACCCGCCGGCGCGTTCGCGAGCAAGCCGCTTGCGGTTATGTACCTGCGCGTCAGCACGAAGGACCAGGCAGGCAGGGGCGGCGAGGCCGAAGGCTTCTCCATCCCAGCGCAGCGCGAAGCGTGCATGCGTAAGGCCGATGCGCTGGGCCTCCAGCTCGTCGATGAGTTCGTCGACGCGGGTGAAAGCGCGCGGTCGGCGAACCGTCCTGAACTCAAGCGGATGCTCAAGTACGTCGAAGAGCACCGCGTCGCCACGGTCATCGTGCACAAGGTCGACCGCCTGGCCCGCAACCGCGTGGACGACGTCGAGATCAACCTCGCACTGACCAAAGCAGGCGCCCAGCTCGTCAGCTGCACCGAGAACATCGACGAGACGCCGAGCGGCATGCTGCTGCACGGCATCATGAGTTCGATCGCCGAGTTCTATAGCCGCAACCTCGCGACCGAGTCCCGCAAGGGCATGCTCCAGAAAGCCAAGAACGGCGGCACCGTCAACGCGGTGCCGTTCGGTTATCTCAACGTCCACGCCCGGACGGCGGAGGGCCGCGACATGCGCACGGTGGCGCTCGATCCGGAACGCGCCGAGTGGGTGCCCTGGATTTTCGAGCGCTATGCGAGCGGGGACTGGACCGTCTCGATGATCCGGGACGAGCTCAACAAGCACGGCGTCACGACGCTGCCCCGGCCGAGCCGCCCGAGCGCTCCGATCGCCATCTCGCACGTCCACGCCATTTTGAAGAACCGGTACTACGTCGGCATCGTCAAGTACGAGGGCGTCGAGTACCCCGGCAAGCACCCCGCGCTGATCAGCGAAGAACTGTTCGCGCGCGCCAAGCAGGTGCGCGCGTCCCGCATCCAAAGCCGGGAGAAGCCGCGCGTCCATTCGCACTACCTGAAGGGCACGCTGTATTGCGGCCAGTGCGGCGAGCCGCTGACCTTCGAGCAGAGCCGCAACCGCGCCGGAAACCTCTATGACTACTTCTACTGCCTCGGCCGCCAGCGGCTCAAGAACGGGTGCACGTTCAAGGCGACGCAGGCGCACGTACTCGAAGCGTTGGTCGAGCGCCACTGGGACACGGTCACGCTGACGGACGCCCGCATCGCAGAGATCCGCCGCCTCGTGCTTTCGCACGTCGACACTCTGATGCCAAACCAGCAGCGCGAACAGGACCGGGCCCGCCGGGCCCTGAGGGAATTGGAGACGCAGCTCGACCGGCTCATGCAGGCCTATTACGCGGACGCCGTCCCGATGGACCGCCTGAAACGGGAGCAGATGCGCATCGCCGAGTCGCGAGCAGCTGCCGAAGCGACGATCTCGAAGCACTCCGCCGATCAGGATCTGATCCTCGAGAAGCTCGATTACCTGTGCGCGCTGCTCGTCGACGCGAGCCGCTACTACGCGAACGCGCCGGACACGAATCGGCGCGATCTCAACCAGAGCGTCTTCGACCGGCTCTACGTCGACGACGACGAGGTGACCGGCAGCGACGTGACCGAACCGTTCCGCCGGCTCCTGTCCGACTCGTTGGAACTGGATCTGGCACGCGACCGGAAACGGGTGCAATCGCCGCTCGTTAGAACCAACGACCTTCGAAACCGACAGGGGTCGCGCGATCTTCCGACAGAGGTGGCGACCGGTGCGACCGAGAAGTTCGCCCAGACCGCCGCGGACGGCATTTTGGGCCAGTACCTGACCTTGGAGCGCCCTCGGGGTCGCTTCCTCTGGGAAAGAAAGAACCTCGGCCCTTTGAAGGACCGAGGTTCTAACGATTATTTCTTGGTTGCGGGGGCAGGATTTGAACCTACGACCTCTGGGTTATGAGCCCAGCGAGCTACCGAACTGCTCCACCCCGCGGCACGTTTTACAGCCTACACGGGGCCGTGGCGGGGCACAAATCGAGCGCCCCGCCACGGTGTGTCTCAGTTCCCGCCCTCGGCCTCGGTCGCGGCCTGGATGGCCTCCTGCAGGCGCTGGTCCGCCTCGGCCGCAGCGACCAGGTCGTTCTCGGCGTAGGCGTCCTGACGGTCCTGCAGCGCCTGCTTGGCGTCGTTCAGGGCCTTCTGCAGCGCCTCGTTGTCGACCGTGCCGGAGCCGGTCGACGATCCCGAGCCGCTCGACGAACCAGAGCCGGAGTCCGACGAGCCCGAGCCGGAGTCGGACGAGCCGGAGCCCGACGACGAGCCGGAGCCGGACGACGCACCCTGGTCACCGGCCGACGCACCCGAGTCGCCGCCGAACAGGCTGTTGAGCGCCTCGTCGAGGGTGTCCTCGAACGCGATCTTGTCGCCGAAGGCCACGAGCACCTTCTGCAGCAGCGGGTACGAGCCGCTCGACGTCGACTGCACGTACACGGGCTGCACGTAGAGGAAGCCGCCACCGACCGGGAGCGTGAGCAGGTTGCCCTGCTTCACGGTCGAGTTCCCGCGCTTCAGGATGTTGAGCTCCTGCGACACGGTCGAGTCACCGTTGAAGAGGCTCTGCACCTGTCCGGGGCCCGGGATGTTGTCGGTCTTCGGCATCGTCAACAGCGTGAGCTTGCCGTAGCCGGACGCCTTCTTCCCCTCGCCCGCGCCACCCGCGTCGGAGTCCACCGCCAGGTACCCGGTGAGCACGTTGCGGTTGTTCGTCCCGGCGGACTGCTGCGGGATGTACGTCGTGTACAGGGAGTAGGCGGTCCCCTGCCCCGGCACCTTCATCGTGAGGTAGTACGGGTCCTGCAGGTTGCCCCTGGTCGTCGTCGTGGTGGTCGCCCCGAGCGCGTTCGTGCCCGTGTTGGTCGTGGTCGACGCGTCCGACGTGTCCGTCTCGTTCGTACCGGACGTCGGCTCCTGCGGCACGTTCCAGGCGTCGTCACCGGAGTAGAACGAGTTCGCGTTGGTGACGTGGTAGGTGCCGAGGATCGACCGCTGCACCTTGAACAGGTCGGTCGGGTACCGGACGTGGTCGAGCAGTTCCGCGCTCATCTTGGACACGGGCTGCATCGACGTCGGGAAGATCTTCTGCCACGTCTTGAGCACCGGGTCCTGGGTGTCCCACGCGTAGAGCGTCACCTTGCCGGTGTACGCGTCGACCGTGGCCTTGACCGAGTTGCGGATGTAGTTGACCTGGTCGGTCCGGTACGACGAGCTCTCGGCGCCGGCGATGGTGTCCGACAGGCTCTGGCTCTGCGAGTACGGGTACGCGTCGCTCGTCGTGTAGCCGTCGACGACCCACTGGATGCGGTGGTCGACGATCGCCGGGTACGCGTCGCTGTCGAGCGTCAGGTACGGCGCGACCTTCTGCACACGGGTGATCGGGTCGCGGTCGTAGAGGATCTGCGAGTCCTGGTTCACCGCGTTCGACAGCAGGATCTGCTCCGACTGGAACTTCGCCGCGTAGACGAGCCGGTTGAAGAAGTTCCCGAGGCTCGGGCCGCCGTTGCCGGCGTACGTCGTCGTGGCGTTGCCGCCGCTGTCGTCGTTCTCGTCCGAGCCGGACGGGTAGTCGAGCTCGACGTTCTTCGAGCCCTTCGGTGCACCGACGATCGAGTAGGCGGGCGACGTCTCACCGAAGTACACGCGCTGCTGGAAGTCGCCGAGGGCGCCGTTGGACGGGATCCCCGACTCGAGGAACACCGGCTTGCCGTCGCTCGCGCGCTGGTTGCCGTACGCCGCCGTCACGCCGTAGCCGTGCGTGTAGACGAACGCCCGGTTGTAGGGCGTGTTCGCCTGCGCGCTCAGTCCGTCGAGGTCGATGTCGCGCACCGCGATGACGGTGTCCTCGGTCTCGCCCTTGACGTCGTAGCGGTCGACGTCGAGCTCTTTCGGGAACTGGTAGTACTGCCGGTACTGCTGGAGCTGGCTGAAGGTGTCGGAGACGATCTTCGGGTCGATCAGGCGGATGTTCGCCGTCGTCTGGGCGTCCTGCGCGAGGGCACCGGAGCTCGCCTCGGTCGTCGCGTCGTAGTTCCGCTCCTGGACACCGGCGACACCGTAGGCATCACGGGTCGCCTTGATGTTCCGCTCGATGTACGCCGACTCGAAGGTGCGCTCAGAGGGCTTCACCTGCAGGCGCTGGACGATCCACGGGTAGATGCCACCGATCACGATCGCGGCGACGAGCAGCAGGCCCGTCCCGACGATCGAGATGCGCCAGCGACCGATGACGGCCGTCACGATGAACAGGATCGCCACGATCGCAGCGATGCCGGCCATGATCTCGCGACCCGGGATGACCGCGTTCACCTCGGTGTACTGGGCACCGGTGATGAGCGAGTTCGACTTCGTCAGGGCGGCGTACTGGTCGAGCCACAGGCTGACGGCCTGCAGCGCGACGTAGACGGCCGCCGTGACCGCGAGCTGGATGCGCGCGGCCTTCGAGATGCGGACCTCTCGCCCGCCGAAGCGCATCGCGCCGTACAGGTAGCAGGCGGCCAGGGCGGCCAGGCCGGCGATGAGCACGACGGCCGACGAGTACGCCACGATCGCGCGCCAGAACGGCAGTTCGAACACGTAGAAGCCGATGTCGAGCCCGAACTGCGGGTCGGTCTTGCCGAACGGCGTCCGGTTGAAGTACTCGAGCACCATGCTCCAGCGCCCCGCGGTCGAGAGTCCGGCGAAGATGCCGAGCACGACCGGGATGCCGATCATGACGGCACGACGCAGCGGCTCGATGACCTGCTGGTAGCGGTCGAGCTGCGAGTTGAGCTTCGCGTAGACCGGCCGGAACCGGAACGCGAGCGCGATGCTCGCGTACACCGGGACCGCCATCCCGAGGAAGCCGGCGAGGAACATCAGCGTCCCGGCGATCCACCTGGTGGTCAGGACCTGCTGGAAGCCGAGCTGCGCGAACCACGCGTAGTCGGTGTACAGGCTCGCGAAGATGAAGAAGGCGATCACCAGTGCGGCCAGCACGATGATCGTGACCACGATCGGGACCCGCGGCGAACGCCGCCCCGAGGTGGACGAGGTTGTCGTCACTTGATGTGCTCCAGACGTGTCGAACCGGCGGGCCCGGCGCGGCGGGCCGTCAGTGCATCGATCCTATGTGGCGCGAGCACCCCTGAAACTGTACGGCGACTCAGGAACGAGTGTCGCGCCTCCAGGCTGACCGCTCGGGAGGCACGGATCGCGTCGTCCGCGGACGTCGCCCGGAGCGCATGGCCGGGTCTAGGACGTGCAGCGCGCGAGCTTCGCGGTGCTCTTCCCGGAGGCGATCGTCTGCAGATCGGTGACCGCCTGGTCGAGGGTCGCAACCCGGTAGACGTCGAGCCCGTCCGGGACGTGACCGACCACCTCGTCGCAGTTGTCGGCCGGTGCGAGGAAGACGGTCGCGCCGGCGTCCTTCGCGCCGTACATCTTCTGGCGGATGCCGCCGATCGCACCGACCTCGCCGTCGGCGGTGATCGTGCCGGTCCCGGCGACGTGCTTCCCGCCGTTGAGCTTGCCCGGCGTGATCTCGTCGATGATCCCGAGTGCGAACATCATCCCGGCCGACGGGCCGCCGACGTCCTGGAGCTCGATGGAGACGCGGAACGGGAAGTCGTACTGCTCGGTCACGCCCACACCGATCAGGGCCGTGCCCTGCTCGGTCCGCGGCGTCAGCTCGACCGTCTTCTCGGTGCCGTCGCGTTCGACGACCACCGCCGCCGGGCCCGACGTGCCGTGCTTCGCGACCAGCTCACGGAGCGAGGTCGCGTCGGCGTTCTCGGTGAGCGAGGTCCCGTCGAACGACCGGATGACGTCCCCCTCGTCGATGACGCCGTCGGCCGCCGAGCCCTTCTGGACGGTGCCGACCTCGAGCTCGGTCGGCAGGCGGTACCCCTGGTGGATGAGCGCCGCGGCGACGGCGGACTGCTGCGACTGCTGCATGTCGGCCGTGTCCTGCTGGTTCACCTGGTCGGTGCTGACGCCCTCCGGGTAGATCGCGGACGCGGGGATCACCGCCTCGGACTTCGTGAAGAGGGCACGGATGACGCTCGTCCACGACGGTCGGTTCGTCGCGTCGCCCTGGATCCCGACGGTGAGCATGTCGAGCGCGCCGCCGGTCGGGTAGGTCGGGTGCCCGTCGATCTGGATGAGCTTGACCTGCTTGGCGTCCTTGCCCGTCCCCTGCTCCTGCGTGCCGATGGTGTTGTAGACCGGGCCGGGGACCTCGATGAGGTACGGGCTCGGCAGCAGGCTGGCGAGCAGCCCGAGGACGACGGCACCGATCACGAACGCCCAGCCGACGGTCCGGGAGCGCGGACGTCGGCGGGGTTCGGGGGCGAAGAGGGTCACGCAGCGTCCTTCCACGGTGGGCTGTTCGCCCTCGGCGCAGCGGTTCGGGCGTTCCCACGGGGGCGTCCCAGGCGCGGCCCCGTGAGCAGCGATTAGCGTAGTCGTCATGCCTGATGAACCGCAGCCGGGGCCGGACGACGACTTCCAGGAGATGCTCCGGAAGCTCCTGTCCGGCGAGGGCCAGATCGACCCGTCGCAGCTCGCCGGAGCCGCGGGGCTGCCGAACGACCCGGCCTTCGTCGCGAACCTGATGAGCCAGCTGCAGCGTGCCGCGCAGTCCGGCGGCGACGGCATCGACTTCTCGGTCGCCTCCGAGCGGGCCACCGCGATCGCCCGTGAGGGCGGCCACCCGGTCGACCCCGCGACCTCGCAGGCGGCCGACCAGGCGTTCCAGGTCGCCGCGCTCTGGCTGGACGAGGCCACCTCGGTCGCCGAGCTCACCGCGACGCCGAGCCTCTACACGCGCGAGCAGTGGGCGAAGGCGACCACCCCGGTGTGGGCGCAGATCGCCGAGCCCGTGGCGCTGAGCATCTCGAACGCGCTCACCGAGGCGATCGAGCAGCGCGCGCCGGAGCAGCTCAAGGCGATGCTCGGCGACGTCTCGAAGGCGATGCGCGGCGTCGGCGGCGCACTCTTCGCGATCCAGCTCGGCCAGGTCGTCGGGCAGCTCTCGAAGGAGGTCGTGTCCGGCGGCGACGTCGGCGTGCCGCTCCTCGACGAGCAGGTCGCCGCACTCCTGCCGCAGAACGTGGCCGAGTTCGCCGAGGGACTCGACGTCCCCGAGGACGAGGTCCGGATCTACCTGGCCGTCCGCGAGCTGGCACACGCCCGGCTCTTCCGCTCGGCCCGGTGGCTCCGGCTGCACATCATCTCGTCGATCACCGACTACGCCCGGGGCATCCACATCCCGTTCGACCGCGTCGAGGAGCTCGCCTCCGAGATCGACCCGACGAACCAGGAGCAGCTCCGCGACGCCCTCGCGTCCGGTGCCCTCATCCCGCCGCGCACCGACGAGCAGGAGGCCGCCCTCGCCCGCCTCGAGACGATGCTCGCGCTCGTCGAGGGCTGGGTCGACACCGTCACCGCCGCCGCCACCGAACGCCTGCCGAAGTCCGGCGCGATCGCCGAGATGGTCCGCCGCCGTCGTGCGGCAGGCGGGCCGGCCGAGTCCGCGTTCGCCACGCTCGTCGGGCTCGAACTCCGGCCCCGTCGCCTCCGCGAAGCCGCCGCGATGTGGCAGCGCGTCACCGACGAGCTCGGCACCGAGCAGCGCGACGCCCTCTGGTCGCACTTCGACGCCGTCCCCACCTCCGAGGACATCGACGCGCCCGACGCCTTCGTCGCCCGGCTCCGGAACCCCGGCCGGTCCGCCGAGGACGACGAGTTCGACAAAGCGCTCGAGGACCTCCTCAACGACACCACCGGCGACCGTCCGCGCGAGGACGAGGACGGCAACGTCGAGGACGGCCCCGCCGACGACCGCGGCGACGCTCCGAAGTAGTTCTCCACAGATCCGCCGCCCCTCCCCCACGCCCGGGCCCCGTCCGCCAGCGTGGGGGCATGGGCATCCGCATCGATCCGTCCCTCGAGTTCGTCTGGCGCGACCCGACCACCGTCCAGCTCGGGGTCGACCCGCCGCGCGCCGTCGTGCCGGTCCCGAGCACGGCCGAGGAACGCTTCCTGTGCGCACTCCGACGCGAGACCGGTCGGGACGCGCTCTCCGGGGTCGCCGCGGCGAGCGGCTGCCCACCCGGTCTCGCCGCACGCGTCCTCGGGGACGCCTCACCGGCGGTCGTGGACGTCCTCCCCGAGCCGCTCGCGCGCGTCGAGGTGCACGGCACCGGCGCGCTGCCCGACGCGGTCGCCGAACTGCTCTCGGGCGAAGGCGTCACGATCGTGCGCACCACTGCGCCGCGTGGTGGACCGGTGACCGTCCCCGACCCGGATCCCCAGCTCGCCGTGGTGGTGGCCGACCACGTCGTCGACCCGGCGGTCCGCGCGGCCTGGACCCGGCGGGGCACCGCCCACCTGCCGGTCGTCGTCGGGGACGGACGCGTGCGCCTCGGGCCGTTCGTCGTCCCGGGTGCCGGGCCGTGCCTCCAGTGCGTCGAGTACGCGCGCGTCGACGACGACCAGTGCTGGCCGGCCATCGCGGCGCAGGTGTGGGGCCGCCCCGCGGCACCGCTCTCGCCCTACCGGATCGCAGCGGTCGCGGCGGCGACGACCCGGATGCTCCTCGAACGGCTCCCGTCCCGGACCCAGCACCCCGGTCCGGACCAGCTCGTCTTCGACCGCGACGACCTGTCGGTCAGTCGGCAGCCGGTGACGTTCCATCCGCGGTGTTCGTGCCGAGCGCTGCCAGGAAGCGACTCGCCACCCGGGCTCCCCCACGCGTGGACCCCTGTCGCGACCACGTGAGGGTCACCGAACGGCGGGCACGGGTGAGCCCGACGTAGAAGAGCCGGCGTTCCTCGTCGACCTCGTCGTCGGTGGTGGCGTACGAGATGGGGAGCAGCCCCTCGGCCACGCCGATCACCACGACGTGCGGCCACTCGAGGCCCTTCGACGAGTGCAGCGTGGCGAGGGTCACCGCGTCGAGCTCCGGCTCGTGGTGCGTCGCCGCACGGTCGACCAGGTCCTGCGTGAACTGCTGCATCGTCGTGCCGGCGGGCGCGTCCTCGGCGAGGCCCATGATCGCCTGCAGTGCCTCCCACTGCTCGCGCACCGCACCCGTGCCCTCCGGGGGCGTCGGCGTCCACCCGCTCACCTGGAGCACGAGGCCGACCCGCCGGGTGAGCTCGTCGTCGGTCTGTCGGACGGCCTCGCCCCGCATGTGGTGCACCGCCAGCTTGACCTCGGGTCGGTCGAAGAACCGGGTGCCGCCCTGCACCCGGTACGGGATGCCCGCGCGCCCGAGCGCCGACTCGATCGCGGCGGCCTGGGCACCCAGACGGTAGAGCACCGCGACGTCCCCGTAGGACGCGGGCGAGGCCGGGTCGGCGACGAGCGCGGCGATCGTGCGCGCGACCGTCTGGGCTTCGTCGCCGTCGTGCACGCACGCCAGGACCTCGGGCCGCGGGCCCGGCTCGGTGTGCTGCGCGACGAGGTCGAGGGCCCCTGGCTGCCCGCGCATGAGCGCGTTCGCGGCGTGCACGACCTCGCGCGTGGACCGGTAGTTCCGCTCGAGCCGCAGCACGGACCCGCGGGGGAACTCGGAACCGAAGCCGAGCAGGTACCGGCTCGACGCCCCCGCGAACGAGTAGATGGTCTGGCTGGCGTCGCCGACCACGCAGACGTCGTCCCGGCCGCCGAGCCAGGCCCGGAGCAGGTCGTGCTGCACGGGCGAGACGTCCTGGTACTCGTCGACCACGAAGAACCGGTACTGCTGCCGGACGTAGGACGCCACCCGGGGTTCGGACTCCACCATGCCGAGCGTGGCGAGCAGGACGTCCTCGAAGTCGAGCTGTCGACGGTCGTCCTTCAGCTGCTCGTAGGCGCGCATGAGGTCGAGGACGCGACGCGGCGCGGTGTCCCGGGGCATCACCCGGTCGGCGGCGGCGGCCTCGTACTCGTCGTAGGAGAGCATCTGGACCTTGCGCCACTCGACCTCGCCGGCCAGGTCGCGGAGCGTCGGGGTGTCCACCTGCAGCCCCACCGAGTCGGCCGCGTGCGCGATCATGCGGCCCTTGGACTCGACGATCTTCGGCGCGTGGCCGCCGACCGTGTCCGGCCAGAAGTAGCTGAGCTGTGCCATCGCGGCCGCGTGGAACGTGCGGGCCTGCACGGTCCCCGCACCGAGGGACCGCAGCCGCGATCGCAGCTCGCCGGCCGCCCGGGTCGTGAACGTCAGCGCGAGGACGTGGTTCGGCGCGTAGGTGCCGGTCGCGACGCCGTAGGCGATCCGGTGTGTGATCGCCCGGGTCTTGCCGGTGCCGGCACCGGCCAGCACGGCGACCGGCCCGAGCAGGGTGCGGGCGACGGTGCGCTGTTCGGCGTCGAGGGCGGCGAGGAGCTCGTCGGGCGACGGCGGACGGAGCGGCTCGGCGGAGGCCCCGGCGGCGGTCCCGCTCACGGCAGGTCCAGCGGCCCGCCGTACCACTCTTCGATGATGGCGCGGGCGATCGACGTCTTCCCCGGCAGGAGCAGGGTGTCGCCGGCGCGCTCGCGGATCTCGTCGCGCGAGAACCACCGGACGTCCAGGATCTCGACGCCGTCCGGTCGAGCGGTCGTCGGGTCGCCGTCCACCGCGCGGGCACGGAACCCGAGCATGAGCGAGGCCGGGAACGGCCACGGCTGGGACCCCAGGTACTCGGGCTCCTCGACGCGGACGCCCGACTCTTCCCAGACCTCGCGCCGGACGGCGTCCTCGAGGGACTCCCCCGGCTCGACGAAGCCCGCGAGGAGCGAGTACCGGTCGGCGTCCCACGCGGCGTTCGAGCCGAGCAGGATCCGGTCGTCGGCGTCGGTGACCCCGACGATGATCGCCGCGTCGGTGCGCGGGAAGTGCTCGTGCCCCTCGGGGTCCCGGCGGACCCAGCCGCCGGTGACGACGTCGGTCGCGGACCCGGTGCGGGGTGAGAAGCCGTGCACCGCGTGCCAGTTCGCCATCGCCACGGCCTCGACCGCGAGGCCCTGGTCGCGCGGCGAGAGCTCGGTCCCGAACATCCGGAGGCTCGCCCACGCGTCGTCGTCGGGTTCGATCGCGGCCGCGGCGCCGGCGTCGAGGAACGCGGCGACGAACCGGGTGCCGGCCGGCGCATCGGGTGCGTCGGACACGGCGCGGCCGAGGTACAGCGTCACGGCGTCGTGCGGCACGGCGTCGGCGGACACGAAGCGCAGCGTGTCGTCGCCGTTCCGCAGCAGCTCCGAGCCGCGGACGGGCAGGTAGCGGGTCGACGGGTCGTGCCGGAGCACGCGGTCGAGGTCGTCCGTCGCGCGGAACTCCGCGTCGCGGTCGAGGTCGTTGCGGGAGAGCGGCAGCCGGGCGGCGAACTCGACGGTCACGGCAGGGGGCTCCTCGGGTCGGGTCGGGTCGGTGTGCGGGAGCCCGGGCTGTCGCAGGCCAGCGTGGCGCACGCTCGACCACCGGCTGCGGACCTACCCTGAGGGGCATGGCGGGATCCCAGTTCACTCTAGCCGCGTTGGCGACCACGGCCGTCTCCGGCCTCGTCGTCACGGGCACGCGCACGCTCGGCTCGGCGGCGTCCGGGGACTACGAATCAGCCGTCCTCCGCGACGTCGACGGCGCCTGGTCGGCGATCCGTCGTCCGCGCAACCAGCGGGCCGAGGCACGGCAGTCCGCCGATCTCGTCGCGATCCGGGCGCTGAGCGCCGGGATCCGCACGCGCCTCCCGTTCGGTGTCGCCGAGTACCGCGGCCAGGCACCCATCGGGTCGACCCGCGCCATCGTCACCTCGTACCTGCCCGGTACGCACCCGACGCTGCAGGACCTCGTCGACCGGCCGGAGCTCGCCACCAGCGTCGGCCGCGCGGTCGCCGCCGTCCACCAGCTCCCGACGAGCTTCGTCACCGACGCCGGCCTGCCGTCGCTCACCCCCTTCGAGGGGCTGCGCTCGGCGGTCTCCGTGATGGATCGGGCGGTCGCCACGAAGCTCGTGCCGGCAGCGCTCAAGGAACGCTGGGAGGGTGCCGCGCGCGACCAGCAGCTGTGGCAGTTCACCCCGACCGTCGTGCACGGTTCGCTCGGGACCGAGACGATCCTCGTCGAGGGCGACGACGTCTCCGGGGTCATCGACTGGGGCGAGCTGCGACTCGGCGACCCGGCGAAGGACCTCGCGTGGGTGCTCGCGGGACGGGCGCAGGCCTTCGACACCGTCCTCAGCGCCTACGAGGCGAACGGCGGCGGCCGCGACCGGCAGCTCGCCCAGCGCGCCCGGGTCCACCACGAGCTCGAGACGGCCCAGTGGCTGCTGCACGGCGTGCAGGTGAAGAGCACCGAGGTCGTCGACGACGCCGTCGCGATGATGCACCGCCTGGTCGACGCCGTCCAGACGCCGAGTGCGGCACCGCTGCAGTCGGTCTCACCCGAGACGATGGAGATCGGCGAGGTCGAGCAGCTGCTCTCGTCGACCGAGCGCCGACACGGCTGACACCGGCCTGCTCCGCCGACGCGCGTCGGCCCTGGAGGCGCGGCTCGTCTCCGCCCCGTCGCCGGCGGTCCGACGCGGCGCGAGTCCGGATCGAACCACGGTTCCGACATCGAACCAGCGTCCGCGCGTAGTTCGACGTCGGATTCGTGGTTCGACGTGCAGGCCGGCGTCGGCGCGGCCGGCCGGCGGCGGGCGTCAGCCGACCGCGTCGCGCCAGGCGCGCTCGAGCCCGGCACGGTCGAGCAGTTCCCGCGGCCGGACCTCGAGGTCGTCGGCCACGAAGTAGAACACGGCGTCGACCTCGTCGATCGGACGCCCGGTGAACTCGGCGTAGGCGACCCGGTACAGCGCGAGTTGCAGCTGCCGCTTCGCCAGGTCGTCCTCGCCCGTCGGTGCCTTGCCGGTCTTCCAGTCGACGACCTCGGCCCGCCCGTCGATCTCGTACACCGCGTCGAGCTTGCAGACGACGCTGTGGCCGAGGAACGGGATGTGGATCTCACGCTCGACCTCGACCGGGGTCAGTGCCGCCCAGCGGGACCGGGCGAAGGTCGCCTGGAAGTCGGCGAGCCGCCGGGCGTCGTCGTCGGTGACCACGGCGTCAGGCGAGGCGTCGACCACGTCGTCCCCGTCGAGGTCGAGCTCGTCCGGCCAGGCGTCGAGCGTCTCGAGCGACCCGCCTCTGCGAGCGCGCTGCTCGACCCACTGGTGGAACAGGGTGCCGAGTCGCGTCGCCCGGTACGGCCGTTCCGGCATGGGCCGGCGCAGCCGCTCGGCGACGGCGTCGGGTTCGGCGAGGTAGTCCTTGAAGCCGGACGCCGGGACGCGGTGCGGGACGACCACCCGGTGCCGGGCCGTCCGGTTCGCGGCGCGCTCGGCGAGCAGCAGGTCGATGTCGGCGCTGAAGCGTCCGGCAGCCCCGGGGTTCGCGTTCCGCACGCGCTCGGCGGCAGCGACGACCCGGGCGGCTCGGTGCCCGAACGGCACGTGCGGCCAGGACTGCGTGGCACCGGCGTCGCCGAGCGGGTTCTCCTCGTGCTCGGTCGTCTCGGGGACGGCGGCGGCGTCCACCACACCGGCGTCGACGAGGTCGCGCAGGTACCGGCTCGGCTCGGTGGGACGGACCCCGCCCGCCCAGAACGACCCGGAGACGAGCAGGTCGTGCTTCGCCCGGGTGAGCGCGACGTAGGTGAGACGCCGTTCCTCGTCCTCGTTGCGGGCCTTCACCTGCTCCTTGTAGGCGTCGATCGCGAGCGTGACGTCCTTCTGCGTGTCGTGCCCCCGCCAGTCGAGCCGCGGCAGTTCGTCGGCGTCGCCGCGGAACTCGTACGGCAGCCGGCCGAAGCCGATCCACCCGGACGAGCCCTCCTGTGGGCGGGCGGGGAGCGCGCCCTCGACCAGCCGCGGGACCGCGACGGCGTCCCACTCGAGGCCCTTCGACCCGTGGATCGTCAGGATCTGCACGGTGCCGGCCTCGGGCTCCTCGGAGCGCGGGCCCATGTCGTCGCGCCGGGCAGCGGCGTCGATCCACCCGAGGAACGCACCGAGGTCGGCCCGGTCGTCCGTCGTCACGAAGCCGGCGAGCTCGTCGATGAAGGCGTCGAGGAATGCGCCGCTGCCCTGCTCGTGCGCGGCGACCTCGATGTCGAGCCGCATCTCCTGCACGACGAGCGTGACGAAGTCGACGAGGTCGCCGCTCGCCCGGGACCGCAGCGCCTGCAGCTGCCGGCCGAGCGCGCGCATGCGGCGACGACCGGTCTCGCTGATGTCGGACAGTGCACCGTGCTCGTCGGGGGCCGTCGCGACGAAGTCGAGGGCGTCGACGATCGACCCGTGCTCCCCCGCGGCGACGGATGCGCGGAACGCCGCCGTGACGTCGTCGTCGAGTCGCTGCTGGGTGTGGTCGCGGCCGAACAACCAGCGAGCGAGGGCGTGCAGGGCGACGATGTCCGCGGCGCCGATCCGCCACCGTGCCCCGGCGAGGAGCCGGATGAGGTCGTTGCCCGCGGCGGGGTCGTGCAGCACGCGGAGGCACGCGACGAGGTCGACGATCTCCGGGCGCTGCAGGAGCCCGCCGGTGCCGAGCACGTGGAACGGCACCCGACGGTCGCCGAGGGCGGCGGTGAACGCGGCGAGGTCCTTCCGGGACCGCAGCAGCAGCGCCATCGAGCCCGTCGGGTCGGCGGCACGGCGCTCGGCGAACCACCCGGCGACCGCGGCGGCCTCGTCCGGCAGGGTCTCGGGGAAGACGGCGCGGACCGTCCCGGCGTCCGCACCGGGTCGGGGCACGAGGCGCTCGACGTCGACCTCGGACGCCTCGGACAGCGGCGCCACGACGGCGTTCGCACCGGCGAGGACGTCGACCGGGTTCCGCCAGCTCGTCGAGAGCGCGAAGGTGACGGGCCGGACGGCGTCGCCACCCGGCTCGGCCGCAGCACCGAAGTCCCGCGGGAACCGGGCGAGGTTCGCCGCACTCGCACCACGGAACCCGTAGATCGACTGGTGCGGGTCGCCCACCGCCATCACGGGGTGCCCGCGGAACAGCCGGGCGAGGAACCGGGTCTGCACCACCGAGGTGTCCTGGTACTCGTCGAGCAGCACCACGCCGTACCGCTGCCGCAGGTCGGTGACGACCCGGGGCGCCGACTCGGCCGCGGCGAGCGCGAGGGCGATCTGGTCGGAGAACTCCACGAAGCCCCGGTCGACCTTCTGCCGGCGGAACTCCTCGACCAGGTCGACGAGGGGTTCGAGCGCACCGATCGCGGCGACGGCGTCGGTGATCGCCTTGTACGCTCCGCCGCGGCCGTTCCCCGGCAGCTCGAGCAGCCCGGCGAACTCGGTCGCGAAGCGCCGCAGTCGCTCGGGCTCGACGAGGTGCTCGGACACCGCCCCGGCGAGCGCCACGACGGCCGCGGTCACGGTGTCGACGTCGCGGTCGAGGCCGGACAGCCG
>NZ_BACZ01000165.1 GCF_000333375.1 Curtobacterium sp. B18 | reverse complement strand
CGTCGTCATGAAAGCTCCTGTTCGTGTTCGGTGCCCCGAGTGGTCAAGGGCACGCGAAACCCATGCTATTGTGTTTCCCGTGNCAGCACGGAAGTGCAGCAGCGCCACACAACTGCACACCATGCGCCTCTAGCTCAATNGGCAGAGCAACTGACTCTTAATCAGTGGGTTCTCGGTTCAAGTCGAAGGGGGCGCACCAGCAAGGCCCCGGCTCCCAGAGCCGGGGCCTTCGTCGTTCCCGGGCCCGTGGGGCCTCCGGGGCGGGACACGCCCGGCGTGCGATCCGGCACCGAAATCGTGCGCCTCACTCAGCGGCGACGTCGACCACGCGTTCCTCGCCGACGACCGGCGCGAGGGCGCCCGCCGATCCCGCGGCCAGGTCGGCCCGCAGCGGCTCGACCGCGGCACCGGGCACCCACAGCTCGAACGTCGCCGTGCTGCCGTACGCGGGCTCGCCGAGCGTCGCGTCGTGACGCCGGACCCAGCCGCGCAGCACGTTGTCGATCCGGCCGGCCTCGGCGTGCGGGACGTCGACGGTCACCCGGGTGAGCGGGTGTCGGTGCACGAGCGCCGCGCGGTCGAGGGTCTCGGAGACCGAGGTCGAGTAGGCGCGGACGAGTCCGCCGGCGCCGAGCTTCACCCCACCGAAGTACCGCGTGACGACCGCGACGACGTCGGTCAGCCCGCGGCGCCGGAGCACCTCGAGCATCGGCACGCCGGCGGTACCGGACGGTTCGCCGTCGTCGCTCGACCGGGCCTGGTCACCGAGCACCCCGGTGACCATCGCGGTGCAGTTGTGCCGGGCGTCCCACCGACGGCGACGGACCTCGGCGATGACGCGGTCGGCGTCCTCGACGGAGGAGACCGGCGCCACGGTCGTGATGAACCGCGACTTCGTGACGACGATCTCGTGCTCGACCGGTGCCGCGATCGTGGACGGGTACGAGGTGCTCACCCGTCCGAGGCTAGCGAGGTCGGTGTCGGGGTCCCGCGCTACCATGTGCTGCACGACGTGCGGCTGGGGAGGAGTCCGATCGACATGGCGACAGCAGACCCGAGGGGTGGCGCGCTCGACGCTGCGGAACTCGCGCGCAGACTCAACCTCCTCCTCGACTTCGAGGAAGCGCAGCGCGGTGCGCCGGTGCCGTTCGCCGCGGTCGAGGAGTACGTCGCCGCCCAGGGTGGCTCGCTCTCCCGGGCGAAGTGGACGTACATGCTCTCCGGCGACGGCCGTCGGAACCGCGACACCGGGCTCCTCCGCCTGCTCGCGGGCTTCTTCGAGGTCGACGAGCGCTTCCTGCTCGAGGACAGCGACGTCCCCGAGCGCATCGGCGCCCAGCTCGCGCTCGTCCGGTCCCTGCGGTCGGCCCGCGTGAGCGGGTTCGCTGCCCGGACCTTCCCCGGCGAGCTCTCGCCCGAGGCGCTCCGTCGCATCGCCGAGGTGCTCGAGGAGGAGTCCGCTCGGGGGAGCGTCGCATGAGCGCGCCGACGGACCTCGTCGAGGCGTTCTGGGCGCGTGGTGCGGCCGAGGGGTGGTCCGACGTCGATCAGGCCGTCGCCGCCGCGGCCGAGGTGGTCGGCAAGCCGATCGTCGTCCGTGAAGAGGCGTTCCTCGCGGCGGAGCCCGTGTGCGGCTTCGTGGCGACGCTCGAACGGCAGCACCTCGTGATGATCTCCCCGACGGCGTCGCGCACCTTCCGGTCGTTCGTCATCGGTCACGAACTCGGCCACATCCTGCACCGTCACCAGGACCACGCACCGCAGGCGGCCTACATCCGCGACGTCATCCCGGACCTGCCGGAGTACAAGGTCGAGCGGGCCCTCGCCCGCGGGCTGTTCTCGAACGAGTACGAGCACGAAGCCGAGGTCTTCGCCGACCGGCTCGCCGGGCTCATCCGCGGACACCGCGATCGTCCGAGTGCGTTCCGCGGGGTGTTCGGGTGATCGTCTCCGTCGTCCAGGCGCTGCTCCTGATCGCCGGGACCATCACGCTCTTCGTGCTCCAGCGCGGCCAGGACCGGACGCTCGCGGTCACGTTCCTGCTGTTCGCGGCGACCATCGTCACGAACGTCGACCCGCTGTACCTGTGGCTCGATCCGCTGTTCGGCGGCTTCAACGTCGTCACCGTGGTCAGCGACTGCCTCATGGTCGCGGGGACGAGCACCCTGCTGTGGGGCGTGGCGAAGGCCGTCGGTGCCGCGCGGCCCTGGCTCCGGAACGCGATCGTCGTCACGTGCGCGGTCGTCGTCGTGGTGGTGATCGTGGCGTTCACCGTGCTCGACAAGCCCGCGACGACGACGACCTTCATGCTCGATGCGGGGTCGCACCCGGCAGCCACGGTGTACTCGATCGCGCAGACGGTGTACCTCGGCGTCGCGCTCGGTGCGACCGGGCTGATCTCGATCGTGCACCTCGGCGAGGCCCGCACGACGACGGACCTCGTCGGACTCTGGGTCCTCGTGCTCGGTGGGCTCCTCGGGGTCGTCCGCATGGTCGTCGTCGTGGTGATGGACCTCGCGCACGTCCTGGGGGACCTCAGCGTGACCCGGTCCCTCGCCCTGCCGTACGACGTCACGACCCCGGGCGCGGTGATCTGCGTGTCGTCGGGGATGCTCCTGCTCGTCATCGGCCACCAGGTCTCCCGCCGTCGCCGCTGGCGTCGGGTCGAGTCGGCGCTCCGCACCCTGACGCCGTTGCACGCCCGGATCGGGACCGACAACGCCTACCCGGACTCCGGGGACCCGGCGACGCGCCTGAGCCGGCTCATCGTCGAGATCAACGAC
>NZ_BACZ01000166.1 GCF_000333375.1 Curtobacterium sp. B18 | reverse complement strand
CCTGCCCGTCCTCCCGGTCACTCCACAGGCGTCACAGGACCCCGACGGCCGTCGCGCGCCAGCGGCCCTGCCGCTCCTCCAACCGCATCGCGACGGCACGGGCGTGACTGCGCGTGTGCACCACGATGGTCGCCTCGGCGACCCCGTCGGCGGGTCGGCACACGATCACGCTCCCGACCCGCAGCAGTGCCCGCCCCCGTGAGCGTCCGCCGAGCTGCCGGGCGCGCGCGGCGACGGCGGCACGCTGCTGCAGGTGCCGGTGGACCTCGTCGGTGATCCACCGGGCGATGCTGTCGACCTCGCGCGACCCGGTCAGGATCTCGGCGACGCAGAGACCGAGTGCGCGCGCGGTGTCCTCGACGTCCGTCGGCGGCGGCACCACGCTGAGCCGCAGGACGTCCCCCGTCGGCTCTGCATCATCGATCCTGTGTGCTTCCTCGGCCACCCCTGCCCCTTTCGTCGGGGCTGAGCGTAGGGCGCGTACAACATGAGAAATATGAGTCCGTCCCAGGCTGTGGAGAGCGCGAAGTTCTCCACAGAGGCGCGCACCTAGACTGGGCGGGTGTCGACCCTCAGTGACCTCGTCCTCGCACAAGGCCGTTCCTCCGAAGCCGACGTGGAGTGGCTGCACCTGCTCGTCGGCGACTGGCAGCTGCTCGCCGACCTGTCCTTCGCGGACATGGTCCTCTGGGTGCCGACGTCCGAGGACGGCTCGTTCGTGGCGGTCGCGCACGCGCGCCCCAGCTCCGCGGCGACGCTCTTCTACCGCGACATCGTCGGGCAGGAGATCCGCGAGGAGTGGCGCGAGCAGGTCACCGAGTGCTTCGCCGGCGCGCGGGTCGTCGACTCGGCCGAGCCGGACTGGTACGAGGACACCCCGACCCGCGTCCGGGCGATCCCGGTCCTCCGCCGCCTGAGCGCGAACAGCGCCGAGACGACCGAGCGCCCGATCGCGGTCGTGACGCGGCACTCGAACCAGGACGAGATGCGCACCCCGAGCCGCCAGGAGCTCAACTTCACCGCGAGCGCGAACGACCTCTTCGGCATGATCGCCACCGGCGACTTCCCGGACATCGGTGCGCCGGCCGGACCGCGTCGTGGCGCCCCGCGCGCGAGTGACGGCCTGCTCCGCCTCGACACGAACGGTGTCGTCACGTTCGCCAGCCCGAACGGCCTGAGCGCCTTCAACCGGATGGGCTTCGAAGGTGAGCTCGAGCGGAAGTCCCTCGCCGAGGTCACCACCGAACTCATCGGCGCGCAGCTCGACGTGGACGAGTCGCTGCCCCTCGTCGTCACCGGGCGTGCCCCGTGGCGCGCGGACGTCGAGTCCAAGGGCGTGACCGTCTCGCTGCGGTCGATCCCGCTGCGTGACCATGGTGAGCGCATCGGCGCGATCGTGCTCTGCCGCGACGTCACCGAGCTGCGCCACCAGGAGCGCGAGCTCATCACGAAGGACGCCACGATCCGTGAGATCCACCACCGGGTCAAGAACAACCTGCAGACGGTGGCGTCGCTCCTGCGCATCCAGGCCCGTCGGACCCACTCGGACGAAGCACGGACGTCGCTGCAGAACGCGATGCGCCGCGTGGCCGCGATCGCCGTGGTGCACGACACCCTGTCGACGGGCCTCAGCCAGAACGTCGACTTCGACGAGGTGTTCGACTCCGTGCTGAAGCTCGTGACCGAGGTCGCCGCGTCCCACAACACCACCGTGCGTCCGAAGAAGACGGGCGAGTTCGGGGTGCTCCCGTCCGAGGCGGCGACCCCGCTCGCGCTCGGGCTCACCGAGCTCGTCACGAACGCCGTCGAGCACGGGCTGGACGGCCGCGACGGCGAGGTCGAGATCGTGGCCGAGCGCTTCGACGATCACCTCGACATCCAGGTGCGCGACAACGGCCGGGGCCTGCCGGAGGGCAAGGTCGGATCGGGCCTCGGGACGCAGATCGTCCGGACGCTGATCCAGGGCGAACTCGGCGGCACGATCGACTGGCACACGCTGACCGGCAGCGGCACCGAGGTCACCATCACGATCCCGTTCCGCTGGCTGACGGCGACGCCGGGCGCCGCGTAGCCCGCGGTCGGGTCGTCGGGTGCTTCGTGCTCCCGCCCGGCCCGCGTCGAACCACGTTCCCGACGTCGAACCGCCGTCCGGCCCTGGTTCGACGTCGGTTCCGTGGTTCGTGAGGTGGCGCACGCCGGCGCGCACGCCGTGCGGGCAGCTGGAGAGGCCGGCCGCACAACGAACGTGTGTCCGAACCATGCGATCCTGCGGCGTCGTGTGGTTTTCGTTGTGCGCAGGCTTGCGCTGTTCCTGGAGGCGCGGTGCGCGCCCGCCCGGCCCGCATCGAACCACGTTCCCGACGTCGCACCGCCGTCCGGCCCTGGTTCGACGTCGGTTCCGTGGTTCGCCGCGTGGCGCGCGGCATGAGGGGTGCGCGGGCCGCGCAACCGCGCCGCCGCGCCCGCCACACACACGGCCCCCGCGCACGACGACGCCCGCCGGCCCCGGAGGGACGGCGGGCGTCAGGCGCGCAGGAGGCGCCGGGTCAGGAGGCGCGGCGGGCGCGAGCAGCGCGGCGCTTCAGGGCGCGACGCTCGTCCTCGCTCAGGCCACCCCAGACCCCGGAGTCCTGGTTGTTCTCGAGGGCGTACTGCAGGCACATCTCGGTGACCGTGCAGCGAGCGCAGACCGACTTGGCCTTCTCGATCTGGTCGACGGCCGGTCCGGTGTTCCCGACGGGGAAGAAGAGCTCGGGGTCCGCGGTGAGGCAGGCTGCCTGGTCACGCCAGTCCATGTGTGGTGCTCCTTGAAATCGATGCTCGAACGGCAGGCCGGGGCCGTGGTTCGGGGATCGGAACGCTGAGCATGCGCGAGGCACGAGGGGACACCCGTGGGGGAGGAGTCCGCTGGAAGCGAGTCTGACGCCCGCAGAACGCTCGGGGGAGGAGCGTCGAACCACGGGAGACGCACACCACATCGTGCCGTCCAAACGACCTCGAATATCGTTCCATACTGGTAGGGCCAAATCAAGGGTTCCGACGCTGGAGGAATGCTGTGCCCGACACCACCCCGACCGAGCCCGACCCCGTCGAACGGCGGTCGCCGGCGCTCCTGGTGCTCCTCGTCGTCGTCGGACTCGAGTTCGCCGCCCTCGTCGTCGTGACGATCGTCCTCGTCGTCGAGCTGATCGTCGCGCCCGCCACGAGCATCGCGTCCGGGATCGCGCTGACGGTCCTCGCGGCCATCGCCGCGCTGTGGCTCGGCTCCCTGTTCATCGGCCTCCGCAACCGTCGTCCGTGGGTGCGGTCCGGGATCATCGTCTGGCAGGTGCTGCAGGGTGCGCTCGCGATCGGGGCGTTCCAGGGCGTCTTCCGCGTGCCCGCCGTCGGCTGGTTCCTGCTCATCCCCGCGCTGCTGGGGATCACGCTGGTGCTGTCGCGACCGGTGACGGACGCGCTCGCCCGTCCGGTCGAGTAGACGGCAGAGACGGGAGG
>NZ_BACZ01000167.1 GCF_000333375.1 Curtobacterium sp. B18 | reverse complement strand
ACCGACCGATTCCGCACCTACGTCGAACAGAAGTCCGAGAAGATCGACGTGCTCGCCGACCGCGCCCTCGCGTTCGAGGTGCGCATCAGCCGCCACAACGAGAAGTCGGGCGGGCAGGGTGAGGACCGCGTCGAACTGACCCTCATCGGCCCCGGGCCCCTCGTGCGGGCGGAGTCCGCCGCATCGGACAAGTACGCCGCCTTCGACCTGGCCTTCGCCCGCATCATGGAGCGACTCCGCCGGGCACGCGACCGCCGCAAGGTGCACCGTGGGCGCCACCGCCCGACCTCGGTCTCCGAGGCCTCCGGGACCGCCTTCGAGCGGATGGGTGTCGTCCCCGCCGACGGCAAGCTCATCGAGACCGTCGCGACGGGTGCCGTGCCGGTCGTGGACGCCACGGCCGAGGACGACGAGAACGAGGTCTACAGCCCCGTGGTGATCCGGCACAAGGTCTTCGAGGCCGGTCCGATGACGGTCGACGACGCGCTGTACTTCATGGAGCTCGTCGGACACGACTTCTACCTGTTCGTCGACGCCGAGACGCACCGACCGAGCGTGGTCTACCGCCGCAAGGGCTGGGACTACGGCGTGATCGGCATCGACGACCCGTCCGCCGAAACGACGCCGGCAGCGGCGTCCGGATCGGAACCGGCGGTCGCGATCGCCTGACGATCGCTCAGCACCACCGACGGCACCCGGGTGTGCGCGGTCCGTTCGCGGGCCGCGCACACCCGCTCCGTTCACAGCGGCCGGAGTCGCCGGGTTGCTAGCATGACTGGCTGTTCGCATCGCGCAGGTCGCGCGTGACGATCTCGTAAGGAGCTCACGTGGCAAACGTGCTGGAGAAGGTCCTCCGCATCGGCGAAGGACGCACCCTCCGTCGGCTGAAGGCGTACGCCTCGGCCATCAACGACCTCGAGGACGACTTCGCGAGCCTCACCGACGAGGAACTCCAGGACGAGACCAAGGAGCTCCGCGAGCGCTACGCGAACGGCGAGACCCTCGACGACCTGCTGCCCGAGGCGTTCGCCGCCGTGCGGGAAGCAGCGAAGCGCACCCTCGGCATGCGGCACTTCGACGTCCAGCTCATGGGCGGTGCCGCGCTGCACCTCGGCAACATCGCCGAGATGAAGACCGGTGAGGGCAAGACCCTCGTCGCCACGACGGCCGCGTACCTCAACGCGATCCCGTCCCGCGGCGTGCACGTCATCACGGTCAACGACTTCCTCGCCTCGTACCAGTCCGAGCTCATGGGCCGCGTGTTCCGCGCCCTCGGCATGACGACCGGCTGCATCATCGCGAACCAGACCCCGGCCGAGCGTCGCGAGCAGTACGCGGCCGACATCACGTACGGCACGAACAACGAGTTCGGCTTCGACTACCTGCGCGACAACATGGCGTGGCAGGCGTCCGACATGGTGCAGCGCGGGCACTTCTTCGCGATCGTGGACGAGGTCGACTCGATCCTCATCGACGAGGCCCGCACGCCGCTCATCATCTCGGGCCCCTCCTCCGGCGAGGCCAACCGCTGGTTCACCGAGTTCGCGTCGATCGCGACCCGCCTCACCCCGGGCGAGGACTACGAGGTCGACGAGAAGAAGCGCACCGTCGGCGTGCTCGAGCCCGGCATCGAGAAGGTCGAGGACTACCTCGGCATCGACAACCTGTACGAGTCGGCGAACACCCCGCTCATCTCGTTCCTGAACAACTCGATCAAGGCCGTCGCCCTGTTCAAGCGCGACAAGGACTACGTCGTGATGAACGGCGAGGTGCTCATCGTCGACGAGCACACCGGCCGCATCCTGATGGGCCGTCGCTACAACGAGGGCATCCACCAGGCGATCGAGGCGAAGGAGAAGGTGGAGGTCAAGGCCGAGAACCAGACCCTCGCCACGGTCACGCTGCAGAACTACTTCCGCCTCTACCAGAAGCTGTCCGGCATGACGGGTACGGCCGAGACCGAGGCCGCCGAGTTCATGTCGACCTACAAGCTCGGCGTCGTCCCCATCCCGACGAACAAGCCGATGCAGCGCATCGACCAGACCGACCTCGTCTACAAGAACGAGAAGGCCAAGTTCGAGCAGGTCGCCGAGGACATCGCCGAACGCCACGAGAAGGGCCAGCCGGTCCTCGTCGGCACCACGAGCGTCGAGAAGTCCGAGTACCTGTCGAAGCTCCTCGCGAAGAAGGGCGTCAAGCACGAGGTCCTCAACGCGAAGAACCACGCGCGTGAAGCCGCGATCGTCGCGCAGGCCGGTCGCCTCGGCGCCGTGACGGTCGCCACGAACATGGCCGGCCGCGGCACCGACATCATGCTCGGTGGCAACTCGGAGTTCCTCGCCGTGCAGGAGATGCACGCCAAGGGCCTGTCCCCGACGGAGACCCCGGAAGAGTACGAGGCCGCCTGGGACGAGGTGTTCGACCGCGTCAAGGCCGAGATCAAGGACGAGGCCGACAAGGTCCGCGAAGCCGGCGGGCTCTACGTCCTCGGTACCGAGCGTCACGAGTCCCGCCGCATCGACAACCAGCACCACGTAGTTTCGTTGGGGTACCAGTTCCGCAGCCGACGTCCGGAGATCCCCCACCGGAGCG
>NZ_BACZ01000168.1 GCF_000333375.1 Curtobacterium sp. B18 | reverse complement strand
GGACTGGCTCAAGGGGGCCGTGGTGTCCGCGTTCCCCGAGGGCACGCAGCTGTCCCTCAACGCCGTCACCGTCGAGAGCGGGACGGCCCTCGTCGACCTGTCGAGCGACGCCCTCGGTGCCAGCAGCGAGGCGAAGGCCCGGATGCGCGAGCAGCTGACCAAGTCGCTCGCCTCGGTCGCCGCGGTGTCCTCCGTCGACATCACGGTCGAGGGCGGACCGTTCTCCATCCCCGACACCGGCGGCGTCGACGCCCAGCAGAACCCCGACGTCGACGCCCGCCCGCTCGTCGACGAGGACGGCACCGTCGGCTACTCGGCGCTCGGCGGCGGCAAGATCGCCCAGCTCGGCGGCGGGATGGGCACCGAGATCGGCGACCTCCGACCGTCCTCGTTCGCCCTGTCGGCCTCCGGCACCGCGGCCGTGGTCGGGAACGGCGACGGGGTGACGGTCGTCCGCGGCCGCACCCACCTGCGTGTCGACGCGACCGACGGTCTGGTGCCGCCGTCCATCGACGACCTCGGCTTCGTCTGGGTCGCGTCCGAGGACGACACCCGCCGCGTGACCGCCTACGGCCTCGGCGGCGACCCGCACGAGGTCTCCACGACGCTCCCGGCCGGCGACCTCGTGTCCTTCCAGGTGTCCCGCGACTCCACGAGGGCGCTCGCCCTCATCGAGACGAACGACGGCCCGAGCCTCTACGTGATGGCCATCGTCCGCGGCGCCGATCGCACGCCGACCTCGCTCGGATCGCCGGTGCGCGTGCAGGCCGCCACCGGGAACGCCGTCGGCGCTGCCTGGATCAGCGACTCCGACGTCGCCTCGGTCGGGCAGACGACCTCGGGCCCGGACGTCGTCCGCTCGACCATCGGTGGGCAGTCGAGCACCCTGCCGAAGCCCGACGGCCGGGCGACCCAGATCGTCGGGGGGAGCGGCGGCTCCATGCTCCTGCGGCTGTCCGACGGCTCCGTCCTGCAGTCGACCGGCGGCGGCTGGGAGACGACGGGGATCACTGCGGACGTCCTCGGCGTCCAGCGCTGACGTCGGTCCTCCACAGGGCGGCGGTCCGGGAGGCGCGTCCCCAGCCCGACAGACCGGTGCCCGCCCGGCGGTGGGTCGGGTCAGGATCGGGGGCATGACGAACACCGATCGCGCCGGCCCGGAGCAGGGTGCCGCGGGTGCGGCTGGCGCTGCGGCTGCGGCTGGCGCTTGGGGTGCGGCTGGTGCCGCGGGTACGGACGGCGCCGTCGGCGTCGCGCGGCCCTGGCGGGACGCGCTGCTCGCGGTCGTCGGGCTCTTCCTGCCGGTGGCGTGCGCCGGGTGCGGCCGGCCCGACCGTGCCCTCTGCATGCCCTGTCGGCAGGTCCTCGACGCGATGCCCGGTCGGGTGCGCCTCGTCGCGGGGGTGCGGCTGGACGCGGCCTTCGAGTACACCGGGCTCGTCCGGACGATGCTCCTCGAGCTGAAGCTCCGCGGGCGCGTCGACCTCGCCGGACCCCTCGGCGCGCGGTTCGGCGGGCTCGTGCGGACGGCGCTCGCCGAGGCCGGGCCGGGCGCCGTGCTGCTCCGGGTCCCGCCCTCGCCCCGCGGGGCCCGGCGCCGGGGGTTCGACCCGGTCGTGCTCCTGGCGGCGCGCGGGGGCGTCCGGCGTCCGCGGGCGCTGTCGCGGGTGCGGTCCCGTGCGTCGTGGGGGCTCGGTGCCGGGGACGCGCCCGGGGGAGCCGTGGGCGCGGGTGGTCGGGCCGGCGCCGGGCAGAAGGAGCGCAGCGCGGTCGAACGGGTCGCGGCGACGGTCGGCACCCTTGCGGCCGAGGGCGTCGCCGGTCGGCCGGTCGTCGTGGTCGACGACGTCGTCACGACGGGCGTCACGATGGCCGAGGCCGTGCGGGCCGTCCGCGCCGCGGGTGGTCGGGTCGTGCGGTGCGTCGCCGTCGCCAGCGTCGACGACTGACGGGCGACGGTCCGGCACCAACGAGCCCCGTGTCCGGTCCCGAGTCCAATCCCGTGTCCGTGCCCGTGCCCGGGTCGCTCGCCGGCGGCGCGTCCACATCGGTGAACGCTCGGTGGCCACTGTGTGTCCGGTGGGTGTCCACGCGACTCACCGACTTCGCGTGACGCCCGGGGGTCACCGGGTCTAGCCTCGCGTCAAGGCGTTCAGGATCGCCGGATGGAGGCGACGCGCTGAGTCTGGATGGGAGCCGCCACATGGACGTGACGATCACGGGCCGGAACATCGGGGTCACCGACCGATTCCGCA
>NZ_BACZ01000169.1 GCF_000333375.1 Curtobacterium sp. B18 | reverse complement strand
CCGGGGTCGTCGCATGGGCAGGACGTGCCGTCCGGACGGCGTGCTCGGTGTCGAGGACCTCGCGGGCTGCCGTCTCGGTGGCGGCGACGTCCAGGTAGCGGACCTCGTCGAAGGTGACGGCCGCGTGTTCGATCCGGGTGGCCTCGATCGGGAAGACCCGTGCCGCGCGGCCGGCGATGGCCCGCGCGGTGGCTCCCGGGACGTCCGGCACGAGGTCGCGCTCACCGAGTCCCCTGGCGATCGCGCGGTACCCGTCGAGGACCGCACGCGACCAGTCGCCGGCACGGAGGGCAGCGTGGGCGTCCTCGGCGATCGCGCTGGCCGGACGGAGGTCGTCGTCGTCGAACACGCCGCCGGTCTCCCCGTCGGTGAGCCGCGCCCGTCGGCGGGGGAGTCCGCGGGCGACGACCACGAGCACGACGACCGCCACGAGCACGACCACGGCCGTCCAGAGCAGGGTCTGCGCGACCGCCGGGGACCCGAGGCCGTCGGCGCGGAGCGACCCGAGCCAGTCGAGGACGGCACGCGAGGCGCGGTCCCACCACGTCACGTGCGCACCGTCGTACTCCGACCGCTCGAGCTCGTGCTCGAGGAGCCGACGTGCCTCGTCGGGACCGATCGTCATGCCCGGCCGTCCGGCGGGTAGCGACCGGGAGCGCCGCCCCACTGCGGCGGCGCGGTCGGCCCACCGGCGGCACCGGGGCCGGGCTGTCCGGGCCACGGCTGCCCGGGCGCGGTGCCCGGCTGCCCGGGCCACGGCTGCTGCGGCGCAGCGCCCGGCCACCCCTGCCCGGGCCAGACCGGCCGGTCGACCCGCGGCGACGGCGCGAACGGGTCGGTCGGCGTTCCGGTCTCGAGGTGCGACGCGATCCGCTGGTCAAGCGCCTCGGTCCGGATGCGACGGTCGATCGCCAGGAAGGTCACGACGGACGCCGACAGCACGTCCGTGACGCACTGCACCGCGATGCCGAGCAGGCTCCCCACGACGATCGCGATCACCCCGCCCGTCCCGGCACCCGAGGCCGCGTCGGTCTGGCCGAGCGGGTCGAACGTGCCGCCCAGGAGCACCGCGCCGATCGTGAGCGGGATGGTCGCGATGGACACCGCGACACCGAACACGGCCTGCACGAGCAGGATGATGCCGAAGGTGCGCCAGAAGGCTCCACGGGTGAGGCGCCACGACTGCGCCGCGGCCTGGAAGACGGGGCGTCCCTCGAGCGCGATGGTCGGCACGGTGAACGCGAACTTCGTCCCGAGCCACACGAGCACGACCGCGAACCCGAGGCCGAGCAGGAAGAAGCCGAGCAGGAAGGCGCCCAGGCCGGCGCCGGAGCCGCTCCCGGAGGCCGCGGCGACGAGCCCGATCACGACGCCCACGAACACGATGCCGATCACGACGCCGGCCGCGAGCTGCAGCAGGATCCAGGCGACCACCGACCAACGGCGCCCGGCGAGCAGGGCCCAGAGTCCGCGGAAGGTCGCGCGTCGGCCGAGGACGCGTGCGCCGGTGTCCGCGGCGACCGGCGCGACGAGGAAGCCACGCCCGAGGTAGGCCAGGAACGGCAGCGCGACGGAGAGGACGAGCCACAGGGTGAACGAGCCGGCGAGGATCGAGTCCGAGCCGGTCGCGCCGCCGTCGACCGCCGACAGCATGCGCGACTGGAGTGCCTGCTGACCGAACACGCTCACGAGCGTCGAGAGGAGCCCGAGGACGCCGCTGAGGAGCAGGCTCCAGAGCAGGAGCACCCGCGCGTTGCGGCGGAACACGGTGAACGCGCCGGCGAGGACGTCGCCGAGCCCGAGCGGCCGCAGCGGGAGGACCGGTCGCGACCCGACCGGCGGGGGAACGGACGGACCCCCGGGGCCACCGACCCACTGGCCGGGCTGGCCGGACGGACCCTGCCACGGCCCGGGCTGGCCGGACGGACCCTGCCACGGCCCGGACTGGCCGGACTGACCCTGCCACGCGCCGGACTGGCCGGACTGACCCGGCCACGCGCCGGACGGCTGCTGCGCCGGGGGCCGAGCCGCGCCTCCTGGACGCTCGTCCCGACCGTCCTCGGACCCGCCGGGCGCACCCGGTACCTGCCAGTCGGACATCGCCGCCCCCTCGTGCTCCCGACCACGCACGCGGAAGACGCGGTCGACACCCATCCTGTCGGAAAACGCCGTCGCACGGGGCCTCGGCTATCGTGAGGGGTCAGGTGCCGACCGGGCACTGCCGCACGTCACACGGAGTCCCCATCACATGACACCGCGCATCCTCGTCGTCGACGACGACCAGGCCCTCGCCGAGATGATCGGCATCGTCCTCCGCTCCGAGGGCTACGAACCCGAGTTCAGCGCCGACGGCAACGACGCCATCGACGCGTTCCACGGGACGAAGCCCGACCTGGTGCTCCTCGACGTCATGCTCCCGGGCATCGACGGCATCGAGGTGTGCAAGCGCATCCGTGCCGAGAGCGGCACGCCGATCATCATGCTCACGGCGAAGGGCGACACCTCCGACGTGGTCGCCGGCCTCGAGAACGGCGCCGACGACTACGTCGTGAAGCCCTTCAACCCGAAGGAGCTCGTCGCCCGCATCCGCACCCGGCTCCGGCCGACCGCCGCGGACGCCACCGTGCTCCACGTCGGCGACCTCACCGTCGACGTCGCCGGGCACGAGGTCCGACGCGGCGACGCCGTGATCGCGCTCACCCCGCTGGAGTTCGACCTGCTGCGGGCCCTGTCCGAGAAGCCCAACCAGGTCTTCACCCGCGAGATGCTGCTCGAGCAGGTGTGGGGCTACCACTACAAGGCCGACACCCGGCTGGTGAACGTCCACGTGCAGCGCCTCCGCGCGAAGATCGAGCACGACCCCGACAACCCGAAGATCGTCACCACGGTGCGCGGCGTCGGGTACCGGGCCGGAGGGTCCTGAGCACCGTGCCGTCCACACCGTCGACCGGCGGCGTCGCCGTGCGGGGCAGACTCGCCCGCGCCGGCCGCCGTGTCCGACGGTGGGTCCGGCGCGGCTGGCGGGGTGTCGCGTACCTCTGGCGCCGCTCCCTGATGTTCCGGTCGGTCGCGATCACGGTGATGACCACCGGCCTCGCGATCGCGATCATCGGCACCGCCGTCATGATCAGCATCTCGAACAACGTCTACGCGCAGCGCCGCGACCAGATCGAGTCCGAGTCCGCCCGCGCCACGATCGTCGCGCAGGGCATCTTCGACGCGGCGACCGCCGGCGAGGACAACAACCAGAGCGAGCTCGAGACCCTGCAGAGCGAGGCGCAGCAGGCGATCCTGTCGAACACGACGAGCCCCGGCGGCACCAGCATCGCCATCGAGCGGACCCCGAACCAGCCCGGCCCGCAGACGGTGCAGAACGTCGCCAGCCAGGGCTTCCCGGACGCCGTGATCACCGACGCGCTGCGCAAGGAGGTCGGCAAGGACACCGGTCGGCTCAGCCTGCAGCCGGTGCGGCTCGAGGACGACGGGCGCCGCCAGCCCGGGCTCGCGGTCGGGTCGACGCTGCAGATCCCGAGCGCCGGGCAGTACGAGCTGTACCTCGTGTACGACCTCTCCGACGCCCAGCAGACCCTCGACTTCGTCTCGCAGACGCTCTCGATCGGCGGTGTCGCGCTGATGGTGCTCATCGCCCTCGTCACCTCGCTCGTCGTCCGGCTGGTCGTCGTCCCGATCCGCGGTGCCGCCGAGACGAGCCGGAAGATCGCCTCGGGCCGGCTCGACGAACGCATCCCGGTGCGCGGCAACGACGACATCGCCACCCTCGCCCGGAGCTTCAACGGCATGGCCGACGCAGTGAGCCGGCAGATCACCCAGCTGGCCGAGCTCTCCCGGGTGCAGCAGCGGTTCGTCTCCGACGTCTCCCACGAACTCCGCACCCCGCTCACGACCATCCGGCTGGCGGGCGACATGCTCTACGACTCCCGGCACGCGTTCGAGCCGTCGGTCGGCCGGTCCGCCGAGCTCCTGCACGCCCAGGTGGAACGCTTCGAGCTGCTGCTCGCCGACCTCCTCGAGATCTCCCGCTTCGACGCCCAGGCCGTGCACCTCGACCCCGAACCCGTCGTCCCCGCGGCCCTCGCCACCGACATCGTCGACGAGTTCCGCCCGCTCGCCGAACGCGCCGGCATCGACCTGCAGCTCCTGACGCCCGGCGGCCACACCACCATGCAGCTCGACGCGAAGCGCATCCGCCGCGTCCTGCGCAACCTCGTCGGCAACGCCATCGAGCACGGCGACGCGAAGCCCGTGCAGGTCGTCGTCGACAGCGACGCCCGCTCCGTCGCGATCGCCGTCCGCGACCAGGGCATCGGCATGCCGCCCGAGGACGCCGCCCGCGTGTTCGACCGGTTCTGGCGTGCCGATCCGAGTCGCAAGCGCACCATCGGCGGCACCGGACTCGGCCTCGCCATCTCGCTCGGCGACGCGAACCTGCACGGCGGCAGCATCGACGTCTGGTCGCGCCCCGGCGAGGGATCCGCCTTCGTGCTGACCCTGCCGCGCAACGACCGCGTCGCCGTCACCACCTCGGCGGATCCCGCTCCCGGACTCGACGAACCGTACGACTGCCCC
>NZ_BACZ01000170.1 GCF_000333375.1 Curtobacterium sp. B18 | reverse complement strand
GTCCGGCCCTCGGGTGAGCCGGTGCCCCTCCTCGAGCATCGTGAACGTCTTCCCGTTACCGGGCGCCGCACCGAGCAGGACCCGCAGCTTCCCGCGCTTCACGTGTTCATCCTCTCGCGTCCGTGGTCCCGGTGGGTGTGTGGTGTCAGGACGCCTTCGCCAGCGCCAGGTTCAGCTCGAGGACGTTCACCACCGGTTCGCCGAGGAACCCGAGCTGCCGGGCCTCGGTGTGCTCGTGCACGAGCGTCCGCACGGCCGCCTCCGACATGCCGCGGGCCGACGCCACGCGGGACACCTGCAGGAGCGCGTACTCGGGGCTGATGTCCGGGTCAAGGCCCGACCCGGACGCGGTGACGGCGTCCGCCGGGATCGACGACTCGGGGACCCCGTCGGCCTTCGCGATCGCGGCCTTGCGCTCCTCGATCGCCGTGAGCAGGTCGGGGTTGTTCGGGCCGAGGTTCGAGCCGCTGGACGCGTTCGCGTCGTAGCCCTTCTCACCAGCGGCGCTCGGGCGGGACTGGAACCACCGGGCGGCGTCCGTGGCGGAGCCCGAGGACGCCTGGCCGATCAGGGACGAACCGACGACCTTCCCGTCGGACGAGGTGACCATCGAGCCGTTCGCCTGGTCGTGGAACGCCGTCTGGCCGACGCCCCACACCGCGAGCGGGTAGGCGACGCCGAGGACGACGGTCGAGAGCAGGGTGAGCCGGATCGCGACGCCGGTCGAGCGGAAGAACGAGCGAGAGGAGGAAGCCATTGTCAGAACCCCGGGATGAGACCGACGACGAGGTCGATCAACTTGATGCCGATGAAGGGGACGATCACGCCGCCGAGCCCGTAGAGGAGCAGGTTGCGGCCGAGGATCGACGACGCCGACGCTGCGCGGTACTTGACGCCACGCAGGGACAGCGGGATGAGCGCCACGATGACGAGCGCGTTGAAGACGACCGCGGACAGGATCGCCGACGCGGGGCTGTGCAGCCCCATCACGTTCAGCGCGGCCAGCCCCGGGAACGTCACCTGGAACATCGCGGGGATGATCGCGAAGTACTTCGCGACGTCGTTGGCGATGGAGAACGTGGTGAGCGCGCCCGCGGGTGATGAGCAACTGCTTGCCGATCGGGACGAC
>NZ_BACZ01000171.1 GCF_000333375.1 Curtobacterium sp. B18 | reverse complement strand
GCAGTCGACGAGCATCTGGAGCTGGCCGAGCACGAGAGCGAGGACCGCGCCCCAGATCCCCGGGATGAGCAGCGCCGCGGCGACGCTCCACCCGACCAAGATCATCAGACCGGTCACCTGGTTCGCGCTCACCCGTGTCTTCAGGAGCACCCACGTCAGGTACGGCGAGACGTCCCGCAGGTACAGCGAGGCCGTCCAGTGCTCGGCGTTCGCCCGCGAGCGCACCTCGTCCGGTTGGGCGACGGCGCGGAGTTCGGCGATCGAGGAGGGGCGGGCGTTCCCGCGGCCGGTCGTGTCGTCGGTCAAGAGGTCAGGTCACCGTCCCGTGTGCGTGGTCAGTTCGGACGTCCGGGTCAGGAAGCCGATGATGAAGCCGAGTCCCCACCCGACGTGGATGCACGGCAGCACCACGACGAGCCAGAGGAGCGTCGGGAGCCACGACCGCCGGGCGACCGCGACGGCCCCCAGGACGACGAAGACGAGGTAGACCGCCGGGACGACGAAGCCGAGCAGCGCCCATGCCGCACCGGTGCCGAGCGCGGCGCCGATGATCCCGACGACCCCGGCGACGATGCCGAGTGCCATCGCCGCGACCATGGCCGGCGGGACGAAGTAGCGCAGGCCGTTGTTGGCGGGGAATCGGCGTGCGAGTTCGCCGCGCCACAGCCCGGTGGCGACGAACTGCCGGACCAGGCGCTTCAGGCTGGGCCGCGGGCGGTAGGTGACGACGAGCTCGGGCGTGAACCAGACGGTGCCGCCGGTCTGCCGCAGTCGCCGGTTGAGTTCCCAGTCCTGCCCGCGCTTGATGCCCTCGTCGAACAGCCCGACCTCGAACAGGCGGTCGCGGCGGAACACACCGAGGTACGCGGTCTCGGCCGGACCGGCCCGTCCGCCGACGTGGTGCGGCGTCCCGCCGAGGCCGACGCGGCTGCCGTAGGCGAGCGCGACGGCGCGTTCGAAGGGGGTCCGTCCCTCGGCGCGCATGATGCCGCCGACGTTGTCGGCACCCGATTCCTGCAGCACCCGCACCGCGATGCGCGTGTAGTCCGTGGGGAGGACCGAGTGGGCGTCCACGCGGACGACGACCGGGTGCACCGATGCACGGATCGCCACGTTGAGGCCGGCGGGCGTCGAGCCCGCCGGGTTCTCGATCGCGCGGATCCGGGGATCGGCGGCGCTCATCTCGGCGACGAGTTCGTTCGTGCCGTCGATCGACGGGCCGAGGGCGAGGATGACCTCGAACGGACCGGAGTAGTCCTGCTCCAGCAGACTCTGGACGGCTGCCCGGACCTCGGTGACCTCGTTGAGGACGGGCATCACGTACGAGACGCCCGGCAGGGGCTGTCGCCTGCCGGGGCTTCGTGTCGAGCACGGCGAGCGTGCCGATCGGCGACCCGTCGTGCCGCACGAGCGGGACGCTGACGTAGAACCGGATGCCGAGCGGCCCGGTCACGAGCGGGCTGTGCTGCATCTCGGGGTGGACGGAGCCGTCCGGGATCACGACGGGGACGGGCACGGGCGCGAACCCGTTGCGGAAGTTGATGTGGCGTGCCGCGTCGTCGACGCCGGGCGCGATGTACGACTGCGACCAGGCGCGGTCCTCGTCGAGCACCTCGACGAGCGCGATCGGTGCGTCGAACAGCCGCGCGGCCATCGCCGTGGTGCGACCGAGGGCCTCTTCCGGCAGGCTGTCGAGGGTCGCGGGGCGCGGGGAGTCCGCGGTGGTCGGTGCCGGTCCGGCCGGTGCGGTGTCGACGACGTGGTCGGCTCCGGTGGTCTCGGCGATGACGACGTCGCGGAGCATCGTGACGAGGTCGGCGCCGGCGGGGCGTGCGGCCGGGTCCTGCGCGGTCATCGCCGTCAGCAGGTGCTTCCAGTGGTCCGGGAGCGGTTCGGGGACGACCGGGTCGCGTGAGAGCCGCGCGACGGCGGACTCGACGAGCGACCCCGGGAACTCGCGGCGCCGGGTGAAGCACTGCAGCAGGACGAGGCCGAGCGAGTAGACGTCGCTCGGCGCACCGACCTCGGCGCCGCGGGCCTGCTCGGGGCTGAGGTAGGCGGCGGTGCCGGTGGTGACGCCGTCGGCGGTGAGGCGTTCCACCCCGGCGGCGAGCGCGATGCCGAAGTCCGTCAGCCGGGCGCGGGCACGGTCGGAGTCGTTGCCGTAGTCGACGAGCAGGATGTTCGAGGGCTTGATGTCGCGGTGCACGACGCCGTGGCTGTGGATGTAGTCCAGCGCCTCGGCCATGTCGTAGCCGATCTCGGCGATGTGGCGGGCGGCGAGGGGGCCGACGGCGAGGCGTTCCTCGAGGTCCTGCCCGGTGACGAGGGCCATCACGAGGTAGCGCTGGTGCGTGCCGTCCCGCCCGGTGACGACCCCGGTGTCGAGCAGGCTGACGAGGTTGTGGTGCTCGAGGGCCGCGAGGACGCCGAGCTCGGCCTCCTGGCGGGCGACGTCGACCGTGCCGGCGTGGAACACCTTGACGGCGACGGGGCGGTGCAGGCTCTCGTCGACGCCCCGGTAGACGGTGGACATGCCGCCCTGCCCGATGGCGTGCTCGAGCCGGTAGCGCCCGTCGAGCAGGGGGGCCGCGGACTGGGCGTCCTCGGTCGGACTCATCTGACCCTCGTTCTCGGTTCCGGCAGCCAACGATGCATCCTCCCATCCCGACGCCGTTCGTGGTGCGCTCCGGCGTCTTCCGGCTGGGCGCGCGCGAGCGCGCCGTCGTCAGCGCCGGGTCGTCGTCACCGTGCTCACCCGCAGGTCGTCGAACGTGCTCGTGAACCCGGCCCCGCCGAGCGAGACGAGCCCGATCCGCGGCGTCGCGCCGAGGTCCGCCGTCCACGTCCCGCCGCGCACGAAGTGCCGCCCGTCGACGCTCGTGTACGCGGTGTACCGGTGCTCCCCGGCCACGAAGCGGTGCACGATCCGCAGGGTGGTGGTGTCCCCGACCGGTCCGACGACCATGTTGCCGTAGGTCGGGGCGCCCGCGGGCTGCCCCGACACCTGCTTGCCGAACTCCGTCTGCCGGGTGTCGAAGATCGAGTTGGACGTCAGGCGCAGGTAATCGCTGTCGCTGCCGTACACGACGAGCCCGCCCTGGACGTAGTTCACGCCGTCGCCGGTCGCGGGGGTGTCGACCGCGACGGTGGTCTCGGCCACCCAGTCGCCGCGGGGAGCGGGTTCGGACAGGACCGAGGCGAGCGGCGTCCCGGGCGGGTGGATGTCGGCGTCCTGGGTCTGCCAGCGGAGGGCACCGCCCGAGACGGTCCAGGTCGAGCGGTCGGGTTCGCGCGTCCAGCGGAGGGCCGGTGGCAGGGTCGACCCGTCGAACCCGGTGGACAGCGCACGGATCGTCCGTCCGGGCACGTCGACCGGCGCGGCCGTCGCGCGGTACGTCGGTCGCTCGCCGGGCTGCGCCACCGGTCCGGGTTGCACGCCCTCCGAGGGACCGGCGCCACCGCGGACGACCGGCCAGCCGTGCACCCAGTCGAGCGGGTCGATCAGCACCGGGCGCTTCGTGTACGTGCCCTGCCCCGCGTAGTACGGGTCGTGGCGGTCGACGGCGTGGTAGACGATCCAGTCCTGCCCGGCGAAGTCGGTGACGACCGTGTTGTGCCCGGTACCCACCCAGCGGTTCCCGTTCTGGGCGAGCAGCGGTGTGCCGCCGACCCGGGTGCTCGTGATCGGGACGCCGTCCTGGTCGGTGAACGGGCCGAGCGGGCTGCGCGACCGGGCGACGAACACGCCGTACCCGGTGAGGGCGCCGTTGCAGCAGTTCGTCGCGGAGCCCGTGAAGTACCACCAGCCGTCGTGCCGCATCAGGTACGTGCCCTCGTAGCGGTTGTCGATCGCGATCTGGCGCTCGGTGGACGGGACGGACCGGAGGCCGTCGGCGCTGAGCTGCCGGACGTGCACCCCGCCGAAGTAGCTGCCGAAGTACAGGTACGTGCGGCCGTGGTCGGTGATGACCTCGGGGTCGAACTCCCACCGCTGCCCGGTGCCGTTCGGCGCGGCCTGCGGTGCGACGACGGGCCCGCCGGAGTCCGTCCACGGACCGGTCGGGCCGGGGCTCGTCGCGACGCCGACGGCCGACCCGCCGCCGGTCGGTGCGGTGGCGGTCGGGGTGTCCGACGCCGCGTAGTAGAGGTACCAGGTGCCCGGCCGCCCGTGCGTCCCGGCGCGGTACACCACGTCCGGTGCCCAGATGCCGTTCGCGTCGCCCACCCACGACGGCTTCGACGAGAACGCGTCACCCACGTACCGCCAGTGCGTGAGGTCGGTGGAGCGGTAGGTCGGGACCGTGTGCTGCACGAGTGACCCGTCCGGGTCCTGCTCCGTCGCGGTCAGGGCGTCGGACGTGCAGTAGAGGTACCAGTTCCGGTCCCGTGCGGCGCCGTGCACGACGGTCGGGTCGGCGCAGCTCGCCGCCGTCTGTCCGTCCGGCAGCGCGAGCGTCATCGGGTTCTCGTGCGCGGGCGCGGCCCCGCCTCGGGCGGACGTCGTCACCGCGGCGACGGCGGGCGCACTGCCGGCACCGACCTGGAGGAACGTGGTCGCGAGCCCCGCGACCGTCGCGATCGCGAGGACCGCTCGGAGTGATCGGCGCACGGTGGACCTGCTCTCGTCGTCGAGGAGCGTGCGGACGAGGGCGAGCGTACGCTCGTCGCCACCGGCCGACCAGCCCGAGGAGGCACCGGATGCCCGCACGGTTCGTCTACTGGATCAACGCCTCGGTCGACGGGTTCGTCGAGACCGAGGCCGGGGAGCACGACGGCCCGGACGGACCCGCGTGGGTCCGCATCGACGAGACACTCCACCGCGAGTTCAACCGTCGTGCCCGGGCGATGACGCTGTCCGTCGAGGGGCGCGTGGTCCGCGACCTGATGGACCCGTTCTGGCCCGATGCCCGCACCGATCCGTCCCTGCCGGCGTTCATGCGCGAGTACGGCGAGATCTGGACCGAGCAGCCGAAGGTCCTGGTCTCCCGCACGCGGACGGCGGCGGACCACGACACGCGGGTCATCGGCCGGGACGGCGACGCGATCGAGGAGCTCGCCCGCATCCGTGCCGGCTCCGAGGGCGACGTCGGGGTCGGCGGCCCGAGCGTCGCGACGCAGCTCCTCGACGCGGGGCTCCTCGACGAGCTCATGGTCTTCACGCACCCCGCGGTGCTCGGGCGCGGTCGGCCGCTGTTCGACCCGCCGGCGTCGGGCGTTCGACCGCCGCTCGTCCTCGACCTGCTCGAACAGCAGCGGTGGGACACGGGCGTGACGATGCACCGGTACGACATCCGGCGCTGAGCGGCCGCACCCGGGGCCGGCCCGGCTCAGCCGTCGCCGGGCGTCCCGACGATGACGAGGCGCCAGGCGCTCGGCCGGTCGCTGTCGAACGCGGCGAACCCGACGGAGTCGACGGCCGTGCTCGCGAACTCGGTCAGCCGGATCGGGTGCGGGCTGTCCCGGCAGTCCACGGGATCGACGACGAAGCTCCCCGACCCGCGGCGCGACTCGATGCGGATCGTGCCCTGCATCTGCCCGTTGCCGTAGCACGAGAACTCGAGGTGGTCGACGTCGTGCGACGCGGGGAACTGCAGGCGCACTCCCGGTCCGACGTCGGCCGGGTCCTGGCGCCCGGGCTGGATGTCGGCGGTCAGCACGCCGAGGACGTCCGGATCGGCCTCGGTCGCCGCGTCCTCGGCACTCCGCCACTGCCGGAGCTCCGTCGCGTCGACCGGCGGTGTCGCGGCGCAGCCGGCGACGCCGAGCAGTCCGCCGACCACGAGCAGCCCGGTGGCAGCGGGGACGAGACGTGGGCGGAGACGGGGCACAGAGCGAGCATACGGATTGCGTGCGGGACGCCAGGCGCGGTGCGGGCCCGCACCGCGCCTCCCGTCCGGTGGTGGGACCGTCAGACGTCGCGTCGGCGTGCGACCGCGAGGGCGAGCGCACCCACCGCCACGACCTCGGCGACGAGGACACCGAAGCCGGCCCAGCCGTTCAGCACCACGCCCTCCTGCTGGACGGCGTCCGCGGACGAGTAGGCGAACAGCTGCGCCCCGGCCTGGTCGGGCAGGAACTTCGTGACGTCGAGGAGCCACTGCGCCTGGATGACGTTCGCGATGAGGGACAGCACGACCGGGAGCACCAGCAGGAGCCCGAGGGTGATCGCGATGCCGCCGGCGCTCGACCGGACGAGGAGCCCGATGCCGAACGCGAGCAGCGCGAGGAGCGTCACGTACACCGACGCGCCGAGCAGCGGCATGAACACGGCCGGGTCGGCGAGGTCGGCGTGCACGCCCTTGCCCGCCTGCAGCGCGGCCGACACGATGACGCCGATCCAGATCGACACCGCGCTGACGACGAAGGTCGTGACCGCGAGGACGGCTGCCTTCGCGAGGACCGCGCCGGTGCGGTGCGGGTCGGCGGTGAACGTCGACCGGATCTGGCCGGTGCCGTACTCCCCCGTGATGATGAGCACGCCGAGCACCGCGACGACGAGCGCCGTCAGGCTGACGCTCGCGGTGTTGATCGTGACGAGGGTGCCGTTCTGGCTGTCCTTCGACACCGCACCGCCGACGTCGAGCGCGTTGCCGATGAGGAACGCCATCGCGATCGTCAGGACGACGAGGATCGCGAGGCACCAGACCGTCGAGCGGATGCTGCGGAACTTGATCCACTCGCTCCGCACGAGACGTCCGAACCGGAGTCCGGTGGTGGGCGGCAGGGTCGTGGCGGTCATCGGGCGCCCTCCGATCGGTACTCGACGTCGTCGCGGGTCAGCGCCATGTAGGCCTCTTCGAGGCTCGCGCCGACCGGGGTGAGCTCGTGCAGCGGGACGCCGACCTGGCGGCGATGTTCCCGACCGTGGTGGCGTCCGGGCCGACGACCATGAAGGTGCCGTCCTCGCGCGGGGTCACGGACGCGTTCGGACCGATCGCCTGGAACAGCTGGTCGGGGGCCGGCGTGCGGACGACGACGCGACTGCCACCGGTGCCGCCGCCGGCGACGAACTCCTGGATGGGGGCGTCCGCGAGGACCCGACCGCGGCCGAGGACCACGACGCGGTCGGCGGTCTGCGCCATCTCGCTCATCAGGTGGCTGGAGAGGAAGACGGTGCGACCGTCGGCCGCCATGCGACGGGCCAGCTGCCGCACCCAGAGCACGCCGTCCGGGTCGAGGCCGTTGACCGGCTCGTCGAGGATCAGGGTCTTCGGGTCGCCGAGCAGTGCGGCAGCGATTCCCAGGCGCTGCCCCATGCCGAGCGAGAACCCGCCGACGCGCTTCTTCGCGACGGAGTCGAGGCCGGTCATGTCGATGACCTCGTGCACGCGGGACTTCGGGATGCCGTGCGTCGCGGCGAGCGAGAGCAGGTGGTTGTAGGCGCTCCGGCCCTGGTGGACGGCCTTCGCCTCGAGCAGCGCCCCGACCTGCCGGAGCGGGTCGCGGAAGCTCCGGTACGGCTGCCCGTTCACCGTCGCCGTGCCGGACGTGGGGCGGTCGAGCCCCATGATCATCCGCATCGTGGTGGACTTCCCGGCGCCGTTGGGCCCGAGGAAGCCGGTCACGCTGCCCGGCCGCACGACGAACGAGACGTCGTCGACGGCGGTCTTCGGACCGTACTGTTTGGTGAGGTGCTCGACTTCGATCACGGCGGCAACGCTACGGGGGTCTGGGAGTCGGCCGCGTCCGCCCTGAGGGGGAGATGTGGTCATCCCGTGTGGGGACGGCGGGTCGTCTCGTCCCGCGTCGTTCCGGGTCGGGGCTGCTGGCCGCGTCCGGCCCCGTCATCCCGCGTGGGGGCGGGTGGTCCTTCGGAGGGAGGCGCTCGTGACGACCGTCGCGAAGCTGCCGTCGAGCGCCGCCATGAAGGCGGCGTGGACGCTCGCGCCCGGGATCGTGCCGTCGCCGAACACCAGGTCGGGCGCCGCGCAGGCGTCCGCGACGACGGTCACGGAGAAGCCGAGCTCGTGCGCCGCCCGGGTGGTCGAGTCGATGCACATGCTGCTCATCATCCCGACGACGGTGAGCTCGGTGACGCCGGCGTCGGTCAGGAGCGCCTGCAGGCCGGTGCCCACGAAGCTGTTCGGCTCGTGCTTCTCGACCACCCGCTCGCCGTCGATCGGCGCGACCGACGGGTGGAACTCGAGCCCCGGCGTGCCCGGCCGGAAGAACGTGGCGTCGGGCTCGGTCGCGACGTGGAAGACGTGCACGACGAGGTCGCCGGCCGCGCGGAACCCGTCGAGCACCGTGCGTGCGGCGGTCGCGGCCGCCTCCGGACCGACGACCGGGAACGCCCCGCCCGGGAAGTAGTCCTGCTGGATGTCGACGAGGAGGAGTGCGCGGGTCATCGGTTCAGTATGCGCTCGCGGTCAGGGCGCCCCGTCGATCCGGAGCGGGTCGCCGTGCAGCTCGACGGCGGCGACGTCGGGCACGGGGTCGCTCGCGAGCCGTGCGTGCGTCTCGACGTCGAACCGTTCGGCGCCGTAGCGGAGCTTCTGCCGCTCGATCCCCTCGGCGACGAACCCCGCGCCCGTCGCCACCCGGCACGATGCGGGGTTGTTCACCCGGTGGCCGAGCTCGAGCCGGTGCAACCCGGCGCCGAACGCCCAGCGAGCCACTGCCGCCAGCCCTCGGGTGGCGAGGCCGCGACCGCGGGCGTCGCCGGCCAGCCAGTAGGACGCCCAGGCCGTTCCGTGCCGGGACTCGATCGCCGACAGGCCGACGTTCCCCACCGTGAGGCCGTCCTCGACGATCGCCCAAATGCGGGCGTGCGCACCGGAGGACGGCCAGGACCCGATGTGCCGACGGGCAGCGTCCTCGTCGGTCAGGTCGGCGGGGAGCTGGGTGTCGAGGTCCGGGGTGGACTGTCGCGCGGCGAGGAGCGCCGGCGCGTCGTCGATCGACCACGGACGGAGGAGGACGGCCATGCCCCATCCTCCCGCACCGAGCGTTCTGGGTCGGGACCAATCCGGTGGGGTGAGGGTGCCGAATGAGTTGCATCAGCCCGGGGAACCTCCCCGGGAGGCGCTCACCAGCCGCTCACCGCTGGTTCTCCACCCTGCACCAGGGTGCGTTCGGTGCGCACACAGCACACCGCGCCGAGCGCGACGACAGCAAAGGACAGATCCCATGCGCAAGTCCCTGAAGACCTCCATCACCCTCGCGACCACGGGTGCGCTCGTGCTCGGCGGTGCCGCGTTCGGCATCACCTCCGCGCAGGCCTCGACCCCGTCGGTGCACACCGTGTCCTCGTCGTCGTCGAAGATCCCCGGCCCCGTCGCCTCGGTCCCCGAGGTCCTCGGCGGCAACACCGCCGTGAAGCTCGACTCCGGCTTCACCGACGCCCTCACCGCCCTGAAGCTGACCCCGGGTGTCTCCGGCGACGCCAAGCTCGCCGACGGGTCCGTGTCGTTCCCGATCACCTCCGGGTCGGTCACGTACTGGTCCCCGGACGGCAACTACCGCCCCTACGTGCAGGGCCTGCTCAACCACGACGACTCGGGCCTGACCCTCACCGCCGGTGAGACCACGGTCACGCTGGAGAACTTCGTCGTGAACCCCGGCTCGTCCAAGCTCTACGGCGACGTCCTGGTCAACGGCAAGGTCGCGGTCAACAACGCGTACCTGTTCTCCCTGCACGGTGGCACCCTGAAGCCGCTGCAGCTCGAGGGTGACAACGCGATCCTGACCGGCACCACCGTGCACGTCTCCGGCGACGCCGCGAAGCTGCTCAACAGCACCTTCAAGACCGACGCCGTGAAGTCCGGCCTCCTCGTCGGCGTCGCGACCATCACCGCACAGATCAAGTAACACCCCCCCGCCAGGAACGACCGCAGCACCGCGCCACGAGCGCGGTGCTGCGGTCGTTCTGGCGTCCGGGGGAGGGGACGGTCAAGGAGGCGCAGATCACCTCATCGACGTCGGTGCCACCACCGTCGTGGTCGGTCCGCCTCGGCAGCGGCCCAGTCCGCGGCCGCCTGCGCCTCGGCCGCGAGGCGTTCCTGCCGGCGTTCCCGCCAGCGCCCCACCTCGGTGTCGACGTCACGGAGCGGGGTCACCACCGGCGGCCCACCGAGCAGCTGCCGACGGGCCTCCTTCACGCGGGCGTTGAAGTCCTCGAGCACGGCACGGACGTCGGCCTCGAGGGCGAGGTCGTCGAGCCGTCCGTCCAGCTCGCCGTCCTCCTTGCGCAGCGACAGCGCCGGCGGAGCGATGCCGGTGATCTCCTCGCGCTCGATCTTCGCCTTGATCCACCAGTCGGGATCGTGGCGCCCGTCGTTCCCCGGGAGTGGCTTGCCGTGGTACGGGTTGCCCTCGAAGGCGCCCCGCCGCTCGGCCTGTTCGATCTGGGCGCGGGCGTGCGCGGCGACGTCGGCGGCCTTCAGGAGCCGACGTTCCTCGCGGACCTCGTCGGGGTCGAGGGAGCCGCGTTCGATCTCGCTGTCCACGAGCTGCTGGTACCGGTAGCGGGCGGCTCGTCGCAGCCGGTCCATGCGTGCATCGACGTCGTTCATGACCCCTCCATGATCACTCCCCGGAGCGCTCCTCGCCAGCGACCTCCTCGATCGTGAGCGCCGCCTGGATGAGCGCGAGGTGCGACAGCCCCTGCGGGATGTTGCCCATGAAGGCGCCGTCCTCGCTGATCATCTCGCTGAACATGCCGACGTCGTTCGCCTGCTCGACCATCTCGTCCATGAGCGCACGGGCGTCGTCGACCCGTCCGACACAGGCCATCGCGGCGGCGAGCCAGAACGAGCACGCCACGAACGGCGACTCCTCGGACTCCATGCCCGAGTACCGGTACACGAGCGGGCCGTGCTGCAGCTGCTCCTCGATCGCGCGGATCGTCGACTCCATGCGGGGGCCGCGGTCGAACGCGCTCATCGCGTGCAGCAGGATCGACGTGTCGAGCTCGTCGGACCCCGGGTACATCACGTAGTACCCGCGCTCCTCGTCCCACCCGTGCTCGGCGACCCACTGCTCGATGAGCTCGCGGTTCTCCACCCACTTGTCGCGGGGACCGTCGATCATGCCCGCGTCGTGCAGCTCCGCCGCGGCGTCGAGCGCCTGCCAGCAGCCGATCTTGCTCGAGACGTAGTGCTGCGTGTCCTGCAGCTCCCACATGCCCGAGTCCGGCTCCTCCCAGCGGTGGCACGCGTCGTCGGCGAGTCCCTGCAGGACGGCGGCGGTCTTCCGGTCGAGGACGTTGCCCGCGCGGACGTACTGGCGGAGGATCTCGAAGACGTCGCCCCACACCCCGAGCTGCAGCTGGTCCCCGGCACGGTTCCCGATGGTCACGGGGCCGATGCCGTTCCAGCCCGGCACGTCACGCTCCTCGACGCCGTCGCTCTTCGAGCCGTCCAGACCGTAGAAGATCGGCATGTCCGAGTCGTGCTCGGCGATGGTCCGCATCACCCACGAGACGGCGGCGTGGGTCTCCTCGCGCAGCCCGAAACGGGTCAGCGCGTGCACCGTGTAGGACAGGTCGCGGACCCACGCGAAGCGGTAGTCCCAGTTCTTGCCGCCCGTGCGGTCCTCCGGCAGGCTCGTCGTCGGCGCTGCCGCGATCGCACCGGTCGGCGAGTAGATGAGCAGCTTCAGTGCGAGGGCGCTCCGTTGCACGTGTTCGGCCCACGGTCCGTCGTAGTCGAACTCCCGCGACCAGGTGGCCCAGTTCTCGATCGTCCGGTCCATCGCGTCGAGGGCGCTCTCCGGGCGTGGCATGAAGATCGGTTCGTCGTGCGTGCCGACGATGGTCAGGATGTGCTTCGAGCCCTCGGTCGCCGAGAACCGTCCGGAGAACCGCGGTCCGTCGTCGTGCCCGGGGTCGAACCCGTGCTCGACGATCGCGATCGTGATGCCGTCGATGCCGATGACGGCACCGTTGGCGGTGTCGAGTCGCTTCGGCTCAGCCGTGTTCAACAGGGTGCCCGGCACGACGGCCCACTCGAGCTCGACGCTGCCGGCGACGCCCTGCACGCACCGCGCGACCTCGGCCCACGGCAGCCGTCCGGCGACCCCGGTCACCATCGCGTCCGTGACGGTCACGGTGCCCGTCGACGTCGTCCAGGTGGTCACGAGCACGTTCGTGCCGGGCAGGTACTCCCTGGAGACCCGGGCGTCCTGGTCGACCGGGCGGAGCGCGACGTACCCGCCGTGCTCGGCGTCGAGGATGCTCGCGAAGACCGGCGGTGAGTCCATCGACGGGATGGGCAGCCAGTCGATGCGCCCGTCACGCGCGACGAGCGCCACGGTCCGACCGTCGCCGATCGCCCCGTAGGAGCGGAGCGGCGCGTACCCGTCGGTGCGCTCCTCGTCGTGGATCACGTCAGGGGTGTCTCCGGTGCGCTCGGTCATGCTCCCAGACTGCCCGTGCCCCGTGCCGGGCCATCAGGCGGACGTACCCCGCGGCGTCGGACCGGTCAGCGCACGCTGCCGCTCGTCGCGGCGAGCAGGTGGTCGAGGAGTGTCCGCCGCCACGGCACCGACGACCAGCCGTGGTCGGCGCCCTCCACCGCGGTGAACACCGCCCCGGGGAGCACCTCGCCGTACCGCTGCCCGTACCGGACGGGGACGATCTGGTCCGCGGTGCCGTGCAGGACCTCGGCGGGGCCGGTGTACCGGTCGATCGTGTCGTACACGTCGAGGCCTGCCCGCACCTCGTCGATGAACGCGGTGCCGAGGGCCATGCCGCCGAAGTCGAACCACCCCTGCTCCCGCGCCGCAGCGAGCGGCTGCCCCTGGATCTCGTCGTGCCGCGCGATGTCGTCGACGACCACACCGGCCGGCGACCACAGGGTGAGCGTCGCGACCAGGTCGGGCACCCGCGCGGCCGCCATGGCGGACTCCACCGCGCCGAGGCTGTGGGCCACGACGTGGACGGGCGCGTCGGCGTCGGCGGCGAGGCTTCGGATCATCCGGGCGACCTGTTCGACCTCGTCGCCGATGGTGATGTCGGCGAAGTCGCCGTCGCTCGTGCCGTGTCCGAGGCGGCTGTAGGAGCGCGCGGCGGTGCCGTGCTCGGCCAGCGCGCGGGCGGTCTGGACGAACAGCTGCTGCCCGCCGGTGTCGGTGCTGCCGAAGCCGTGCACGAGCAGAGCGGCTCGGTGCCCGGGCGCGACGTCGCCGAGCTGCCACCCGCGGAGCGTCCGACCGCCGTGGTCGAGCGAGATCGTCGTCGTCGTCGCCATCAGTTGCTCCGGTCCGCGAATCCAGCGGGCAGGTCGCCCGGGGCGGTGTCGACGATGGTCTCGTCGTCCTCGCCGACGTGCTCGAACAGCGTGATGTGGGCGAACTCGGGCACGACGTAGATCGGGTAGGTGGGGCCCTGGTCGCGGTACTCGCGCATGCGGTCGAGGTGGTCGTTCTGGAACAGCACGGTCTTGCTGCCGTCCTCCTCCACCCAGCGCGGGAAGAAGATCGTGCCGTGCAGGACCCGCTCGCCGGGCACGACCGTCACGACGACGCTGGTACCGGTCGGTTCGTTCCACGACACCTTGTAGACGCCGGCGGTGAGGGCGACCAGGTCGACCTGCTGGTCCTTCACCCAGCGGCCGCCCACCATGCCGGAGTGGATGCGGTAGTCGATCGTGGTGGCGTTCTTCACGTACATCTCGTACTGCCACCCGTTGGCGTAGGTGTAGATGAAGCGGTGGCCGACGATGCCGGAGAGGTCCTGCTCGGGGACGGGGTGCTCGACGCTGGTGGTGATGTCCATGCCTTCGAGTTTGCTCCCGGATTGCGTTTGTTGCAAGCGTACTTCCGGTGACTACCCTGGGAACGTGGACGAGCGAGCGGACGGATCCGACCTGCCCCGGGTGGCCCGGCGACTGAGTGCCGAGATCGGACCGTTCCGACGTGTCCTGCTGACCACCGCGCGGTCGTCGGTGGACCTCCCCGACATCCCGGACGCGCAGATCGAGGTGCTCCGACGGCTCGACGAGGACGGGTGGTCGAGCCCGACGGCGATCGGCCGTGCACTCGGCCTCGCACGCTCCACCGTGAGCAACCTCGTCCAGGCGATGGAGCGCGACGGGCTGGTCGAACGGCGGCTCGCGCGCGGTGACGGGCGGAGCACCGAGGTCGGCTTGACGACCCTGGCCCGGGAACGGCTGGCGGTCTACGACGCCTCGGCCGAACGGGTGCTCGTCCGGGCGATGTCCGCGCTGTCGGAGGACGACCGGCGGGCGCTCGCACGTGCGGTGCCGGCGCTCGCGCGATTGCGCGAGCAGCTCGACGGCGACTGAGACCAGCGCCCGAGTCGGGCGACCGAGCCCGGTGACCGAGCCCAGCCGCCGAGCCGAGCGACCGAGCCCGGCGACCGAGCCCAGCCGCCGAGCCGAGCGACCGAGCCGGGCGACCGGGCAGTCGACCGGCGACCGCGCCGTACGACACGCCCGGGATGACTTGTGCATCCCGGGCGTGTCGTACTACGGTCGTGCTCCTGCCCACCGGCAGGACCGCCCGTCCCGGGCACCAGTGGAAGGACCGCGCGTGCGCGCCGAACAGCACCCCGAACAGTGGGTCGAGCTCCAGCTCGACGCACTCGTCGTGCTGCTCGATCAGCGCAACGAGCAGCAGTCCGACCGCTACCCCGCGTAGGCACGCGACGTCACCCGACGCCCCGTGCCCACCCGGCCCGGGGCGTCCTCAGAACGCGCTGCCCTCCGGACGCCACGGCTCGTGGTGCAGGACGGCAGCAGGACCTCGCCTCGGACCGTCACCGAAGACCGTCACAGAAGGCGGTCGCCGACCGTCACGAAAGCGAGACGAACCATGCAGAAGATCACCGACCGATTGCTCAGCTGGGCCTCACTGCTCGAGGAGAACACCGAGCAGCAGGCCCGCACGACGGCACGGATGCCGTTCGTGTTCCCGCACCTGGCCCTCATGCCGGACGCCCACCTCGGGCTCGGCGCCACCGTCGGGTCGGTCATCCCGACCCTCGGCGCCGTCATGCCCGCGGCCGTCGGCGTGGACATCGGCTGCGGCATGATCGCGGTCCGGACGCAGTTCACCGCGGGTGACCTGCCCGACGACCTGCGGGTCCTCCGCGAGCAGATCGAGCGCGCGATCCCGCTGTCGGCGGGTGCGTCGAACCGGAAGGTCGTCGCGACCGCCGCGCCGCGGATCGCCGAGCTCGAGGCGATGGCCGAGGCCGCCGGCTTCGACCCCGCCGGGGCGCACGGCGGCTGGCGGAACCAGCTCGGCACGCTCGGGTCCGGCAACCACTTCATCGAGGTCTCCCTCGACGAGGCGGACCGCGTCTGGCTCTTCCTGCACTCCGGGTCCCGGGGCGTCGGCAACAAGATCGCCCAGCGGCACATCAGGATCGCCAAGCAGGCGATGCAGCGCTGGTGGATCGAGCTGCCGGACCCCGACCTCGCGTACCTCGTCGAGGGCACCCCGGAGTTCGACCGCTACATCGCCGAGCTGCGGTGGGCGCAGCACTTCGCGCTCCTCAACCGCGAGGAGATGATGGACCGCGTCGTCCGGCAGCTGTCCGAGGTGCTCGGGACCCCGGTCGACGAGCAGGAGCGGATCAACTGCCACCACAACTTCACGCAGCGCGAGACGCACTGGGGGAAGAGCGTGTGGGTGTCCCGCAAGGGCGCGATCCAGGCGAAGGCGGGACAGCCGGGGCTCATCCCGGGGTCGATGGGCACGGCGTCGTACGTGGTCGAGGGCCTCGGCAACAAGCCGTCGCTGGAGTCGTCGCCGCACGGTGCGGGCCGGCTGTTCTCGCGGAGCGCGGCACGGCGGACGTTCACGCACGACCAGCTGCGCGAGGCGATGGTCGGCATCGAGTACCGCGACACCGACGCCTTCCTCGACGAGATCCCGGCCGCGTACAAGCCGATCGACCAGGTGATGGCGGACGCGTCGGAGCTCGGTCGATC
>NZ_BACZ01000172.1 GCF_000333375.1 Curtobacterium sp. B18 | reverse complement strand
GACTGACTCGTGAGACCTCGTCCCGGCGGAGCCGGCTTCATCGGCTCGAACTTTGTCCGTCGCACCCTGCAGGACGCGTACCCCGGACTCGAGGGCGCCGAGGTCGTCGTCTACGACGCCCTGACCTACTCGGGCAACCTCGACAACCTCGCGCCGGTCGCCGACTCGCCGCGCTACACCTTCGTGCAGGGCGACATCCGCGACGCCGCGAAGCTCGACGAGGTCGTCCCCGGCATCGACGCCATCGTGCACTTCGCCGCCGAGTCCCACGTCGACCGCTCGGTCCGCGACTCCGGCATCTTCGTCGAGACCAACGTCGTGGGCACCCAGCGCCTGCTCGACGCCGCGCTCCGGCACGGCACCGAGCGCTTCGTGCACGTCTCCACCGACGAGGTCTACGGCTCCATCAGTGAGGGCTCGTGGGACGAGGAGCGTCCGCTCGAGCCGAACTCGCCGTACTCCGCCTCGAAGGCCGGCAGTGACCTGCTCGCGCGGAGCTACCACCGCACGCACGGGCTGAACCTCTCGATCACGCGCTGCTCGAACAACTACGGGCCGTACCACTTCCCCGAGAAGGTCATCCCGCTGTTCGTCACGAACCTCATCGACGACGAGCACGTCCCGCTCTACGGCGAGGGCAACAACATCCGCGACTGGCTGCACGTCGACGACCACACCCGTGGCATCGCCCTCGTGCTCACCAAGGGCCGCGCGGGCGAGATCTACAACATCGGTGGCGGCACCGAGCTCACGAACAAGGAGCTCACCCAGCTGCTGCTCGACGCCACCGGCAAGGACTGGTCGTACGTGGACCGCGTCGCCGACCGCCTCGGCCACGACCTCCGCTACTCGGTCGACATCTCGAAGATCCAGGCCGAGCTCGGCTACGAGCCGCAGGTGCCGTTCGAGCAGGGCCTCGCCGACGTCGTGCAGTGGTACCGCGACAACCGCGCCTGGTGGGAGCCCCTCAAGGAGCGCGCGGCGCTCGCCTGAGCCCGGACGTCACGATGACCCGCACCCTCATCACCGGCGCCGCTGGCATGCTCGGTCGCGAACTGCAGCTCGCGCTGCAGGGTCGTGACGTCACCGCGCTCGGCCGCGCCGACCTCGACATCACGGACCCCGACGCGGTCGACGTCGCCGTCGCCGGC
>NZ_BACZ01000173.1 GCF_000333375.1 Curtobacterium sp. B18 | reverse complement strand
CGAAGCCCGGCGGGCGGCGAGCTCGTCGTCGGGGTCGGCCGCCGGCGTGGCGTCGAGTTCGACCAGGGACGACTCGACCTCGCGCAGGACCTTGCCCACCGCGATGCCGAACACGCCCTGGCCGCGCGAGACCAGGTCGATGACCTCGTCGTCGGAGGTGCAGAGGTACACCGACGCCCCGTCCGACATGAGCGTCGTCTGGGCGAGGTCCGAGACGCCGGACTCGCGGAGCTGGTTCACGGCGGTGCGGATCTGCTGGAGCGAGATGCCCGTGTCGAGCAGTCGCTTCACGAGCTTGAGCACGAGGATGTCGCGGAAGCCGTACAGCCGCTGCGACCCGGAGCCGGCGGCCCCGCGGATCGTGGGCTCGACGAGCTCGGTGCGCGCCCAGTAGTCGAGCTGGCGGTAGGAGATGCCGGCGGCGCGGGCTGCGACCGTGCCGCGGTAGCCGTTCTGCTCGTCGTGCTCGGGCAGACCGTCGGTGAAGAGCAGCCCGAGGTCGTACCGGGTCATCTCCGACTCGGTCCCGGGGGTGTCGTTCCCACTCATCAGGCTGCCTTCCACGACGATCGAGCTCCCAACTGAACGTTCAATGACGGGTTGAGAGTTGTTCCGAGGTCCACGGTAGCGACTCGAACCGCTCCGGCGCGGGACATCCGACTCGGCGCGTCCGGCGTGTCGAGGATACGCCCCACCCACCGACGCGCACCAGCGGTCGAGGACGGACGAGCCACGACGCGCGTCATGCGTCGAGACGCCCGATCGCCGTGCGGATCAGGTTCGACCGGATCACCTCGAGGTGGCCGGCGATCTCCCGCGCGAGCTCGGTCGCCTTCGCCCGCGAGGTCGCGTCGCCGCGCCGCGAGACGGGCATGAGCGCGGACTCGATGAGCCCGACCTCGCGCTCGGCGACGCTGCGCATCGTGCGCAGGTGTCGTGGTTCGATCCCGGTGCGCTGCAGCTCGACGAGCGCCTTGAGTACCGAGACCGCGTCGTCGCCGTACGTGTCGGCAGCGGGCAGCAGCGAGGCCGACACGGCATCGGCGAGGAGCATCGGCGACGCCCCTGCGGCCCGGACCGTCTCGTCACGGGTGTACCGCCGTTCGCGACCGAGGATCGACGGCTTCGGGGCGTCCCCGCCGCCGGGCAGGACCGGTTCGCGCCCGGCGTCGAGGTCGGCCAGGTAGTCCTTGATGACCTTGAGCGGGAGGTAGTGGTCGCGCTGGAGGCCGAGGATGACCCGGAGGCGTTCGACGTCGGCCGCCGAGAACTTCCGGTACCCGCTCGCCGTCCGGATCGGCGTGACCAGCTCGCGCTCTTCGAGGAACCGGAGCTTCGAGCTGGACAGGTCCGGGAACTCCGGTTTGAGGCGAGCGAGGACCTGCCCGATCGTGAGCAGGTCCGGGACCGCGGACCCCGCCCGGGCCGCGGCGGACCGTGCGGCCACTACGCGTTCGCCAGGCGCGCCAGGTCGACCCGGGAGGCGTAGAAGGTCAGGCGGAACTTGCCGACCTGCACTTCTGACCCGTCGGTGAGCAGTGCTTCGTCGATGCGGACGCCGTCGAAGTAGGTGCCGTTGAGCGACCCGTTGTCCTTGACGCTGAAGCTCGTCCCGTGACGGAGGAACTGGGCGTGCTTGCGCGACACCGTCACGTCGTCGAGGAAGATGTCGGCGTCGGGGTGTCGCCCCGCCGTCGTGACGTCCGAGTCGAGGAGGAACCGCGCACCGACGTTCGGCCCGCGACGGACCACGAGCAGCGCCGACCCGGAGGGCAGCGCGTTGATCGCGTCACGTTCTTCGGCGGACACACCGGACTCGGCAGTGAGCGCCGCCCCCATGTCCATGCTGAAGGTCAGTGTGGTGTCGACCAGCCGCTGCTCAGGGGTCTTCTGACCGTCCGGCTGCGGGACCACTGGATCTGGCATCGTGGACCTCCTCCTCTTGGCGCACAAGCGTATCGGAAACGACCCACCGAACCCCAGCCCCGAACGGGGCTGGGGACAACTCGGGGGAACGCGTACAGCGAACGTACCGGGAACACCCACCGCTCAGCGACCGCGCGCGAGCAACCAGAGCAGGTACGGCGCCCCGATCACCCCGGTCACGACCCCGACGGGCAGGGCGTTCCCGGGGATGGCGAACTGGGCGACGAGGTCGCTCGCCAGGGTGACCACGGCACCGACGGTCGCGGTCGCGCCGAGCGCCACGCGCCCACCACCCACGAGCCGTCGGGCGAT
>NZ_BACZ01000174.1 GCF_000333375.1 Curtobacterium sp. B18 | reverse complement strand
CCCCGACGGCGAGGACGCCGTCGCCGGACGGCGAGGAGACGGAAGTGACGAGCGTGACCGAGACCCGCTCTCAGACCCCGACGACCGAGACCACCGACGGAGGCCGTCCGCGCCACGGTCAGTCGAGCCGAGGCTGTCCACGGCGGCGGCGTCCGGGGCGTCGCCGCTCGGGCCGTCGTCGTCCGGGGCAGCACCGTCCAGCGCACCAGCGCTCGGGGCGTCGCCGACCGGGGTGTCGGCGTCCGGCGTGTCGCCGTCCGGCGTGTCGTTGTCCGGGCCGTCGGCGTCCGGGCCGGCGTCGTCGCCGGTCGCGGGCTGCGAATCGTCGGCGGCCCAGTCCGGTCGGGCCATCGGGAGCGGCACGATCGGACCGGTGAACGCCGCGGTCACCGCCGG
>NZ_BACZ01000175.1 GCF_000333375.1 Curtobacterium sp. B18 | reverse complement strand
CTTGCCATGCCGGAAGTCTGCCATGGGACACGCGCGACGCGTGTGCAGCGCACGGGTGCGCAGGCGCCGCGGGCCATCCTCCGCGGCGCCTGCGGGTCTGGTCAGCCCTTCAACGCCCCCGCCGCGATGTTCGCGATGAAGTGCCTCGAGCTCGGCAAGATCGGCCTCCCGCTGGCCGTCCAGTACGCCCGATCGGGCGCGACCGTCACCGGACTCGACGTGGCACCCGCCGTCGTCGAGTCGGTGAACGCCGCGGTCGAACCCTTCCCCGGTGAGCACGGGCTCGCCGCCGGCCTCGCCGAGGTCGTCCCCGCCGGGATGCTCCGCGCCACCACCGACCCCGCCGACGCGATCCCGACGGCCGACGTCGTCGTGATCGTCGTGCCGCTCTTCGTCGGCCAGGACGGTGCCCCCGACTTCGGCTGGATGGACGCTGCGACGGAGTCGATCGGCGCGCACCTCCGCCCCGGCACGCTCGTCGCCTACGAGACCACGCTGCCGGTCG
>NZ_BACZ01000176.1 GCF_000333375.1 Curtobacterium sp. B18 | reverse complement strand
GGATCGTTACCGTTCTCCCAGCTACACGTGCCGGAAGCCCTGCTGACCTGGGGGTTCCTTCCCTTGACGGGATCCGCAGGATCCCCCCGGTCCGGACGTTTGCAGGTGTACAACACTCGTCGCGCTGCCTAGGTTCGAAGGCACTTGTGCCCCGACCCGTGGGTACTTCGGCCGACCGGGAGGAGCGCTTCCGCGTGTTCCAGTTCATCGTGGAGCGATGGGACCAGATCTGGTTCGCGTCGTGGCAGCACTTCTCGCTGGTGGTCCAGTGCACCGTGCTCGCGACCGTCATCGCCGTGGTGCTCGCCACCCTCGTCTACCGCAGCCCCCGGCTGACCTCCGTCGCGAACGGGGTGTCCGCGATCGGCCTGACGCTCCCGTCGTTCGCCGTCATCGGTCTGCTCATCGTGCCCCTCGGGTTCGGCGTCGTACCGTCCGTGACCACCGTGGTGTTCTTCGCCGCGCTCCCGATCCTGCGCAACGCCGTCGTCGGACTCGCCGAGATCCCGCCCACCGTCGTCGAGTCCGCGCGCGGCATCGGCATGAGCCGCTTCCGCACGCTCGTGCAGGTCGAGCTGCCGATGGCGTGGCCGATCATCCTCAGCGGCGTCCGGGTGTCGGCGCAGATGGTGATGGGCATCGCCGCGATCGCCGCGTACGCCCTCGGTCCCGGGCTCGGCGGCTTCATCTTCTCGGGCCTCTCGCGCCTCGGTGGTGCGAACGCCCTGTCCTCCGTCGTCGTCGGCGTGGTCGGTGTCGTGATCATCGCCTTCGTCCTCGACCTGCTCCTCATCGGCCTCGGCCGCCTGACCATCTCGAGAGGTATCCGTGTCCAGCACTGACCCCGCCACCACCACCGCTCCCGACGGCGACGTCACCGGCCGGAGCATCCTGCTCGACGAGGTCACCAAGCGGTACCCCGGCCAGCAGAAGCCCGCCGTCGACGGCATCACGCTCGAGATCCCCGCGGGCAAGATCGTCATGCTCGTCGGCCCGTCCGGCTGCGGCAAGACGACGACGCTCAAGATGATCAACCGACTCATCGAACCGACCGAGGGACGCATCGTCGTGGGCGACGACGACGTCACCGGGATCGACGCCGACGAGCTCCGTCGCCGGATGGGCTACGTCATCCAGGCCGGCGGACTCTTCCCGCACATGACGGTCGCGGCGAACATCGCGATCGTGCCGAAGATGCTCGGCTGGTCCAAGGAGCAGATCGCGGCCCGCGTCGACGAACTGCTCGACCTGGTCTCGCTCGACCCCGACACGTACCGCGACCGCTACCCGCGGGAGCTCTCCGGCGGGCAGCAGCAGCGCGTCGGCGTCGCCCGGGCGCTCGCCGCGGACCCGCCCGTCCTGCTCATGGACGAGCCGTTCGGTGCGGTCGACCCGATCACCCGGCAGCGCCTGCAGGACGAGCTCCTCCGCATCCAGGAGGAGCTGCACAAGACGATCGTGATCGTCAGCCACGACTTCGACGAGGCCGTGAAGCTCGGCGACTGGATCGTGATCTTCACCGAGGGTGCGCACATCGTGCAGTACGACACCCCGGAGCGGATCCTCGCCGAGCCGGCGAACGAGTTCGTCGAGAACTTCATCGGGTCCGGCGCCGGGCTCAAGCAGCTCACGCTGAACCGGGTCCGCGACGTCGAGCTCGCGCCGGCGGTCACCTGCTCGCCCGGCGAGGAGACGAAGGCCGTCCTGCAGCGCATGCAGGAGGCCGGCGGTCACGGGCACGCCGTCGTCGTCGACCGTCGTCAGCGTCCGATCGGGTGGCCGACCCGCCGTCAGCTCGAGCGGCTGGACCGGATCCCGGAGGGCATCGAGTCCGACCTGCCCGTCGTGGGCGAGGCGGCGACCCTGAACGACGCGCTCGACACCATGCTCGTCTCGAGCGCCGGTGCCGCGCTCGTCACCGGCCGCGGCGAGGCGTTCCGCGGCGTCATCACGGTCGAGGTCGTCATGGACGCCATCACCCGTTCGCGCGCCGCCGCCGCCGAGGAGCAGCAGTATGCCCCGGTCGGCACGAACACCAACCCGATCGAGACCATGCCCTCGTCGCCCGCCGCCCCGACGATCGCGCCGTCCGGGGAGGACCTGTGAGCGCGGTCGCCGCCGGACCGGCCACGGGCGCCAGCACGTCCTGGAAGGGCCTGCTGTTCCAGCCGATCGCGATCCTCGTGGTCCTCGCGGCGTTCGCCGTGTGGCTCGCGACCGCGGACCTCACCGCCACCGAGCGGGGGACCCTGAACCCGTCGACCATCCTCGACCTGACCGGGCAGCACCTCGTGCTGACCCTCGAGGCCACCGTGCTCGTGCTCGTGATCGGGATCCCGCTCGGGGTCGTCCTCACCCGCGGGCCGCTGCGTCGGATCAGCCCCGGGGTGATCGCCGTCGCGAACTTCGGCCAGGCGGCGCCCGCCGTCGGTCTGATCGTGCTGCTCGCGGCCTGGCTCGGGCTGAACTCCTGGTCGGCCGTCGTCGCCCTCGTGCTCTACGCCATCCTGCCGGTGCTCCGGAACACGATGATCGGCGTGCAGAGCGTCGACGCTCGGCTCGTCGAGGCCGGACGGGGCATGGGGATGAGTGCCTTCAGCGTGCTCATGAAGGTCGAGCTGCCGCTGGCCGTCCCGGTCATGCTCTCCGGCATCCGCACCGCCCTCGTCCTGCTCGTCGGCACCGCGAGCCTGGCGACCTTCGTCGGCGCCGGCGGCCTGGGCCTCCTCATCACCACGGGGGTGACGCTGTTCCTGCCGAAGGTGCTCGTCTCCGGGGCGCTCCTCGTGGCGCTCCTCGCCCTGTCCATCGACTGGCTCGGCCGCGTGGTCGAGACGGTCGCACGACCGAAGGGACTCCGATGACGCACGCCGACGCGCGCGACGCACCCCGCGCCTCCCGTCCGACGCTCCGCCGCCGCATCGTGACCGCCACCGCCGTGGCGGGCGCCGCCGCGCTGGCCCTGACGGGCTGCGGACTCCAGCCGGCGACGTCCTTCGTGCCCGCCGCGGACCCGGGATCGATCAAGCGGATCGACGACCTGCCCGCCGGGGCGCACCTCACGGTGACCTCGAAGAACTTCACCGAGCAGCTCGTGCTCGGCAAGATCGCCGTGCTCGCCGCCAAGGCCGCCGGCTTCGACGTGACCGACGAGACGAACGTCCCGGGCAGCGTCGCCGTCCGCGAGCTGATGACCTCGCACGCGGCGGACTTCACGTACGAGTACACCGGCACGGCCTGGCTGACCTTCATGGGGCACAGTGAGGGCATCCCGGACAAGACCGAGCAGTGGGAGGCGGTCAAGCAGGAGGACGCGGGCAACGGCCTCACCTGGCTCGAACCCGCGCCGATGAACAACACCTACGCCTTCGCCGTCCGTGACGAGGCCGTGTCGGAACTCGGCGACGTCACGACGCTCTCCGACATCACCAAGCTGCCCGTCAGCGAGCGCACCTTCTGCGTCGAGTCCGAGTTCAACTCACGCGCGGACGGCTTCAAGCCGATGCTCGAGAAGTACGGGCTCGAGCTCGGCGGCTCGGGCGAGAACGGCGTCCCGCGCGGCAACGTCAGCATCCTCGACACGGGCACGGTCTACACGGCGACCGACCGTGGCAAGTGCAACTTCGGCGAGGTGTTCACCACCGACGGCCGCATCAAGTCGCTCGGCCTGACGGTGCTCGAGGACGACAAGGGGTTCTTCCCGGCCTACAACGTCGCTCCGGTGCTCGACTCGGAGACGCTCGAGGAGTACCCGCAGCTCGCGGACGTCTACGACCAGATCTCGCCGAAGCTCACCGACGCCGTGCTGCAGGAGCTGAACCGGCAGGTCGACGTCGAGGGTCGGGAGCCGGCGGACGTCGCCTTCGACTGGATGGTCAAGGAGGGCTTCATCACGAAGCCGTGATGCGTGCGCGTGCGACGCGTGCGGTGCGCTCGCATCGTGAGCACAAATGGTCGGGTCCGCGCGCGGCACCCGACCATTTCTGCTCACCATGTACGGACTGGAGGCGCGGGGCGGGCCCGTCACGCGCCTCCCGTCCGCTACCGGGTGGTGATGCGCGCGGCGGTGTCGCGGATCGACGCGACGACCGCGGCGCGGACCGCGTCGGGGTCCGACCCCTCGTGGCGTGCCGAGCTGCGCAGCCCGGTCATGCACATGCCGAGCAGCATCTCGGCCGCCTGCGGGGTGGCCGCGTCCGGACCCCACGCCGGGTCCCGCTCGAGGATCGTGCGGACGGCACCCGTCATCGCCTCGGCCACCGTGGTCATCCGCGAGACCTGTCGGCGCATGAGCTGCGGGAACCGCACAATGACCTCCTTGCGGGCGAGCCGTTCGCGCTCGTCGCCGAAGGACTCCCCGAACACCAGGAACGCCAGGTCGACCACGGCCTGCGCCGCCGGTTCGCCCTCGACCGCGGCGAGGTGTGCGGCGAGCGTCTCGGGGGCGAGGTCGAGCTCGGTGTGCCCGAGGACCGCGTCCTCCTTGCTCTCGAAGTAGTTGAAGAACGTCCGGGGCGACACCTCGGCGCGCGCGGCGATCTGTTCGATCGTGGTGCGGTCGATGTCCTGTTCGAGGGCGAGCGTGCGCGCGGCCTCGGCGATGCGGTGCCGGGTCTCGAGGCGTTTGCGGTCGCGGAGGCCCATCTCGGAGGCGGGCGCGGTGTCGGGCATGGCCCGACTGTAACCGGAACGTCACATGGTTTACAGCAAACGCAAACTTGCAGTCGTGCAGTGGACAGTACGGTTGGCGCATGACCACTCCCGTGCTCGAGGCCCGTGGCCTCGCCAGGACCTACGGCCGCGGCGCGACGCGGTTCGACGCGCTCAAGGGGGTGTCGCTGCAGGTGGACCAGGGCGAGAGCCTCGCCATCGTCGGCAAGTCGGGTTCCGGCAAGTCGACGCTCATGCACCTGCTCGCGTTGCTCGACAAGCCCTCGGCCGGCCAGGTGCTGCTCGACGGCACCGACGCGGCGACGCTCAGCGCACGGCAGGTCAACCGCACCCGGAACAGCACGTTCGGCTTCGTCTTCCAGCAGTTCTTCCTCACGCCGAAGACCTCGGTGCTCGAGAACGTCGTGCTCCCGCTGAAGATCGCGGGCGTCACCGGCGCCGAGCGGAAGCGCCGGGGCATGGCCGCGCTGGACGCCCTCGGGCTGGCGGACAAGGCGAAGAACGACGCGAACGACCTGTCCGGCGGGCAGAAGCAGCGCGTGGTCATCGCACGAGCCCTGGTGGGGGAGCCGAGCGTCATCTTCGCCGACGAACCGACCGGCAACCTCGACACGAACACCGGTCAGGTCGTCGAGGACATGCTCTTCGGCCTGCAGCGCGACCGGGGGATCACCCTCGTGGTCGTCACCCACGACGAGGAGCTCGCCGAACGCTGCGACCGCCGCGTCAACGTCCGCGACGGACTCATCGTGGGCGGGGACGATGCCGTCGACGCCGTCGCCACCGGGCACGGGAGGCACTCCGCATGAACGTCCTCGACCTCTTCCGCACCGCGGTCGCGAACACCTTCCGGTCGAAGCTCCGCACGACGCTCACCGTCATCGCGATCTTCATCGGCGCGTTCACCATCACCCTGACCTCGGCCATCGGCACGGGCGTCAGCAACTACATCGACACCCAGGTGGCCTCCATCGGCGACACCGGGTCGCTGACGATCACCAAGGCCGTCGAGTCCTCGACCGACTCGGGGCCGGCGAAGTACGACCCCGACGAGTCGAGCCAGAGCGTCGACCGCGGGCCGGCGTCGTTCGCGTACCTGTCGCAGTCCGACGTCACGAAGATCGAGGACGTCGCCGGCATCGAGAGCGTCCGTCCGGCCGTCGCCCTCAGCACGAAGTGGGTCGAGTACGGCAGTGCGGGCAAGTACGTCGTCGACATCGCGGCGAACGCGGGGGAGCTCGACGCCGACCTCGCCGCGGGGAAGCAGCTCGACGACTCGTCCTCCGCCGGCAACCAGGTGCTGCTGCCGACGAACTACCTGAAGAACCTCGGGCTCGGCAGCGCGAAGGCCGCGGTCGGCAAGGACCTCACCATCGCGGTCGACGACTACCAGGGCAAGGAACACACCCTGACCGCCACGGTCGCGGGCGTGCAGAACGAGTCGCTGTTCGGCGGCGGGGCCGGTGCGAACGCAGCGCTCACCGACGCGATGCAGGCGGCGCAGGAGACCGGCAAGCCCTCGTCGATCGCCACCTCGTACGCCAGCGCCACCGCCACCCTCGACAGCGGCGCGTCGGCGACCACCGTGAAGAGCGCCCTGTCGAAGGACGGCTACACGGGCCAGACCATCCAGGACCAGCTCGGCCAGTTCCAGACGGTCATCAACGGCATCGTCGGCGTGCTGAACGCCTTCGCCGTCATCGCACTCGTCGCGGCCGGGTTCGGCATCATCAACACGCTGCTCATGAGCGTGCAGGAGCGCACCCGTGAAATCGGACTGATGAAGGCGATGGGCATGGGCGGCGGGAAGGTCTACACGCTGTTCTCGCTCGAGGCCGTGTTCATCGGGTTCCTCGGCAGCGCGATCGGCGCGGGCGTGGCGATCCTGCTCGGCACCGGGATCTCGAACGTGCTCGCCGGCACCGTCCTCAAGGACCTGCCGGC
>NZ_BACZ01000177.1 GCF_000333375.1 Curtobacterium sp. B18 | reverse complement strand
GCCGCCCCGACGAGGTGAGCGACGCCGTCGTCGACCTGGTCGTCGACGCCGTGCACGCGGGCATGGGCCTCGTGGTCCTGCACTCCGGGCACTACTCGAAGCCGTTCAAGCGGCTGATGGGCACGACCTGCTCGCTGAAGTGGCGCAACGACGGGGAGCGCGAGCTGGTCTGGACGGTGGCGCCCGAGCACCCGATCGCCGCGGACGTCCCGCACCCGATCGTCATCGACCGCCAGGAGATGTACGGCGAGTACTTCGACATCCCGCGCCCCGACGAAGAGGTCTTCCTGTCGACGTTCGCCGGCGGCGAGGTCTTCCGCTCGGGCGTCGCGTACCGCCGCGGCCTCGGGAAGGTCTTCTACTTCTCCCCCGGCGACCAGGAGTACCCGGTGTACCACCACCCGGACGTCCAGCGGGTGCTGTCGAACGCGGCAGCCTGGGCGGCGCCCGTGTCCGAGCGGCGCGAGCTCACCGCCGACCCCCACCCGCGGGACTGGTTCCTGGGCGAGGGTGCGGGTAGACAGGACGGGTGAGCCACCTCGACGCCGCAGCGCACCGGTCGGCCGTGATCGAGGCGCTCGGCGTGCTCGGGAGCGGCCCCGAAGAGCGCTTCGACCGCATCACCCGCATGACGCAGGAGGCCTTCGGCGTCCCGCTGTCCTTCCTCAACATCGTGCACGACGGCCTGGTGACGGCGCAGTCGACCCAGGGCTGGCACCAGGGCCGCAGCGCGCCGGCCGAGCAGGTGTTCTGCTCGACGACGGTGCTCGACGATGCGCCGATCGTGGTGCCGGACGCCACGCTCGACCCGCGGTTCGCGCACCTCGCGGCCGTCACCGAGCAGGGGATCCGGTTCTACGCGGGCGCACCGCTGTCGATGCTCGACGGCACCCGCGTCGGCACCCTCTGCATCATGGACGCGATCCCACGGACGATGTCGCCGGAGGACCTCGACCTGCTCCGTGACCTCGCACGGTGGGCGGAACGGGAGCTCGGCCACGTGATCGAGCGCGACCGGGTCCGGCGGGTCGTGGACAGCCTCGTCCCGGAGCCCGTCGACGTCCCCGGGTACGCACTCCACGCCCTGGCACTCCCCCGCGAGGACTCCGGCGACGTCGCGGACTGGCGCGTCGCAGCGGACGGCCGCCTGCACTGCACCGTGGGTGCCGTCCCGGTCGCCGGTCGGGCCGCGGCGCTCCTCGCGGCCGCGGTCCGGGCGGCCGTGATCGCACGCACCGACGTCGACACCGTGACCGCGATCGAGGGCCTGGAGGCGCAGGTCGCCGCCGACCTGTCGGCTGCGGACACCGTCGCATCGCTCTTCCACCTGCGGCTCGACCCCGCGTCGGGGCACGCCGCGTACGTGGACGCCGGGCACGGCCTGGCGGCCGTGGTGCGCGCGGACGGCGGCACCGAGGTCCTCCGGTCGCGCGACCTGCCGATCGGCCTGCAACCCGCGGGGACCCCGCGGACGACGGGGACCGTCGAGCTCGCACCGGGCGACCGCGTCGTGCTGTGCACCGACGGACTGCTGGCCGCGGTCGGGGGCCTCGACGCCCTGACCACGTCGGTGCGGACCGCCGACGACGTCGCCGACCTGGTCGAACGCGTCCGGGGCGACGCGGCGGTCGGCACGCTCCTCGTGCTCACGCGCGACTGACCGCCGGGCGCCCGGATGCCCGGTCGCGCGGGTACCCGACGGCCCGGACCCCCGGTCGTCAGCGCTGCGCGGGCTTCGCCGTGAGCGACACGACGAGGAGCGTCGCGAGCATGCCGAACCCGGCGAGCTCGATCCCGAGCCCGGCGAGCTGCCAGTAGGCGCTCGCGACGACCTGCGGCCGGGTGATCGACTCCGGCCACCACCCGTCGACGAGCGGGAACACCGCGGGGAACGGGTCGAGCCCGAACACGACGAGACCTCCGAGCAGGAGCACCACCCCGAGCGCCGCCATGGCACCACGCGACCGTCGGAGCATCCACGCGACGAGCGCCGCGGCGATGCCGGCCAACCCGACGACGGCGATCGCGAACGCCAGCACGACGACGGTCTGCGGCGCGAGCGCGACCCAGTCGAGCACGGCGATCGGCAGCAGCAGCCACCGCCCCGTCCGGGCCCAGCGCACGGGGTTCCGCCATCCGTCCATGTCGGGAACCGTACGACAGCCGACCGGGGAGGATCCCGGACGCCGGCCGGACGCCGCCTGGGCGCGGTCGCGTCGGTACGCTTGCAGGATCATGGCGCAGGAGAGCGGGACGCGGCAGCAGCGAGCGGTCGAGACCCGCGCCGCGATCCTCGACGCCGCGGCGAGCGAGTTCGACGAGCGGGGCTACCTCGGCACCTCGATGGACGCCGTCGCCGAGCGGGCCGGCCTCACGAAGGGCGCGCTCTACTTCCACTTCACCTCGAAGGCGGACCTCGCCGGTGCGGTGGTCGCCCGGCAGCACGAGGTCTCCCGGCAGTACGGCGAGGCGGCCGTCGCGCGCGGCACCACCCCGCTCGAGGTGCTCATGTGGCTGTCGCAGGGGCTCGCGTCGCAGATGGTCCACGAGACGGTCGTGAGCGCCGGCATCCGGCTGTCCACCGACACCGCTGCGCAGGGCGTGGCACGGCGCGACCCGTACACCGACTGGATGCAGGTGATCGCCGACCTCGTCCGGCAGGGCATCGACGCCGGCGAGGTCGACCCGGCGTGGGACGCGGACCTCGTCGGCCGGGTCGTCATCCCCGCCTACACGGGCGTGCAGACGGTCTCCGACGTCCTCGCCGACCGGTCGGACCTGTACGAGCGGCTCCGCGAGCTCTGGACGGTCCTGCTCGCCGCGATCGTCACGGACCGGGTCCGTCCGGAGATCCCCCGACTCGTCGGGATGATCGCCCCGCTCCCGCTCGACTGAGCGAACCCCTCGACTGAGCGAACCCGCTCGACCGAGCACTGAGCGGACTCCCTCGACCGAGCGACGCGGGTCCCCCCACCGACACCCACGTCGCTGATCGCTCCGAGCATACCCAGCGGTAGGTTTGCGCTCACGCCCCCGTTCACGGGTCCGCCGCGGTCCGGGCTAGCCTGACCCGGTGGCCACCCCCGCTGCCGAGGTCGACGTCGACGTCCCGCTCGTCGCCGCCCTGCTCCGTGACCAGCACCCCGACCTCGCCGACCTCCCGATGGCGATCGCCGCGAACGGGTGGGACAACGTCGTGGTCCGGCTCGGCGACCTGCTGGCCGTCCGGCTCCCCCGCCGTGCGGCCGCCGCGACCCTCATCGAGCACGAGCAACGCTGGCTGCCCGGGATCGCGCAGCGGGTGGCCCCGATCGTGCCGGTGCCGGACCCGGTCCGCACCGGTCGACCGGCCCTCGGCTACCCGTGGTCGTGGAGCGTGGTCCGCTGGCTCCCGGGCGAACCGGCCGGCGAACGGCAGGGCGGGGTGCGCGTCGCCGAGGCGCTCGCCGCGTTCCTCGGACTGCTGCACGTCCCGGCACCCGCCGACGCCCCGGTGAACCCGGTCCGGGCGGTGCCGCTCGCGACCCGGAGCGAGGCGGTGCTCACGCGGCTCGCGACGGCGGACGTGCCACGGGCCCGCGCACTCGCGGCAGTCTGGCGGACGGCGGCGGCGCTGCCCGCGTACGCCGGGCCTCCCGTCTGGGTGCACGGCGACCTGCACCCCTTCAACGTGCTGTTCGACACGGCACCGGACGGCGGTACCCGCCTGTCGGCGGTCGTCGACTTCGGCGACGTGACGGCGGGCGACCCGGCGGTCGACCTCGCCACCGCGTGGCTCACGCTCGACCGGGAGGCGCGGCGCACCTTCCGCGCACGCGTCGCGGCCGACGACGACACCTGGGAGCGGGCCCGCGCCTGGGCCGTCTCGATCGGTTCGGCACTCCACCTGTCCGACGACCGCGCGTTCCGCGCCGTCGCCCACCGGGTGATCGGAGAAGTGCTGGACGACTGAGTCCGCGCGGGGCTATCGTGACCGCACCAATCCGTGCACGTGAAGATCGGAGGGGCCGTCATGACCCTCGAGTTCCGCGTCCAGCACGACGTCGCCACCGACGCCTCTCCCGTCCCGTCCGCCCCGACCCGCACCGGCATCCGCGGGCTCCTCGACCGCTTCGCAGCGCGCCGCACCGCGGCACGCGAGCGTCGTGTCGAAGCCCGTCTGCAGGAGCTCGACGACCTCGCCAGGCTGCTCTCCGGTGCCCGCGGCGTCATCGAACGGGGGTGGATCCAGCACGCGTGGTTCGCCTACGTCGACGAGCACGGACGGATGCGGAAGGCGTCGAGCGCCGCCGCCATGGACGTGCAGGGTCGGCCACTCGTCGCCGCGTGCCTGGTCGGCTCGGTCGTCTCCGCGGCGGGCGGCCCGCACGCCGTGCACTCGCAGCAGGTCCAGCGCGCCCTCGACCTGGTGTGGCACGCGCTCGCCTCCGACGAGGGAGCGCCGGTGCTGTGGTGCCCGGCACCGGACGTCCGGATGGGACGCGTCCGCGACCTCACGAGCTGGAACGACGCACCGACGCGCAGTTCCGGCGAGGTGGCCGGTCTCCTGCTCACCGCCGAACGCGTCGCCGTGACCGAGTCGCAGCGCGTGCGTGACCGCGCGGTGGCACGATCGAGGGCATGACGAGCACCGACCCGGTCCCCGAGGTCCACCCCGCACGGCAGCACCGACCATCGCNTCGAGCGGTGGGTCGATGCTGTCGGAAGAGGGCG
>NZ_BACZ01000178.1 GCF_000333375.1 Curtobacterium sp. B18 | reverse complement strand
CTCCCGTCCGCCTGTTGCTTCAGTTCAGGGTCGGGGTGTCCTCCGGCACGACGCCACCGCCGTACAGGTCGGTCGCGAGGTCGCGGAGCGCGCGCAGCGCGACGCGCTGGGTGAGCGGCCCGTAGGAGATGCGGGCGACCCCGAGGGCTTCGTACTCGGCGGCGGGCAGGGCGCCGGGCAGGCCGATCACGGACAGCTTGCCGCGGCCGAGGCCGGCGACGAGCTGCTCGACGACGTCCCGCTGGACGGCTCCCGGCACGAACACCAGCGCGGCACCGTTGTCGAGGAACGCCTTGCCGCGGGCGATGGCGTCCGCGATGCTCTCCTCGATCGGACGGTCCCCACCGCGGGCGATGGCGTCGGTACGGGCGTTGAGCTGGAAGTCGATGCCCTCGGCCTGGGCGGCGGCGGTGATGGCGGCGACGCGGGCGACGGCCTCGTCGAAGGGACGCAGGCGGTCCTCGACGTTCGCGCCGACGATCCCCGCAGCGATCGCGCGCCGGATCGTCTCGGCCGGGTCCGCGTAGCCGTCGTCGAGGTCCGCCGTGACGGGCAGGTCCGTGGCGGCGGCGACGGTCGCGGCCCCGGCGAGGGCGACGTCGAGCGGCATCCCGCCGTCCTCGTACCCGTGCGAGGCGGCGATGGAGTGCCCGGCGGTGGCGATCGCCCTCGTCTCCGGCAGGTCGCTGACGACCTTCGCGCTGATCGCGTCCCAGACGTTGACGACCCGGAGGATCTCCGGGGCTTCGTGCAGCTGCTTGAGGGTGGTCGCCTTGTCGGCGGTGCTCGTGCTCATGACCCAGACAGTAGGCCGACCAACCCGGGCAGGGATCATCGTGTCCGTCGCGCGACGTCACCGTAGCGTCGAGGACACCACCAGGAAGGACACCGACATGGAGCGTTGGAACGAGGCGATCGCCGCGGTCGAGGAACACCTCGACGGCGGCCCGGACGACACGGTGCTCGCCGTGGACGAGCTCGCGCGCATCACCGGGACGAGCGAGTACCACTTCCGGCGGGTGTTCTCCGCGCTCGCCGGCATGCCGCTCTCCGACTACGTCCGGCGTCGCCGGATGACGCTCGCTGCCGCCGTCATCGCCTCGGGGACGACGACCGTCTCGGACGTCGCCGCGCGCTTCGGGTACGGCTCGGCCGATGCGTTCGGGCGGGCGTTCCGAGCCGTGCACGGCATCGGGCCACAGGAGGCGCGCGAGCCCGGCGCCGTCCTCCGGTCGCAGGGTCGGCTGTCCTTCCGTCTCACCGTCGAAGGGAGCACTCCCGTGCAGTACCGCCTCGTCCAGAAACCCGCCTTCCGTCTCATCGGACGCTCGACCCGTGTCCCGCTCGTGTACGAGGGGCCGAACGACGCGATCCAGGCGTTCGAACGCAGCATCACGCCGGAGGACCGAGCGCGCATCGCCGGGCTGTCCGACCAGGAGCCGTCGGGCGTGCTCTCGGTGTCCGATGCTTTCACCGAGGGTCGCGCGGACGGCAGTCGACTCCGCTACTCCGTCGTCG
>NZ_BACZ01000179.1 GCF_000333375.1 Curtobacterium sp. B18 | reverse complement strand
ACCGAAGGGCGTGCTGGGAAGACCCGCGACGAGTTCGTCGAGCTCCGCCCGCACCGCATNGACGTCGTCAACGGCTTCCGATCCGGCGACGGTTTCGGCGGGGCACTGACCCACGGGCTGCTGCAGGGGTGGGGGCTCGAGCGGACGCTCGCTTTCTGCAACGCCGCCGGCGCCATCGTCGCCACCCGCTTCGAGTGCTCGACCGCGATGCCGACGAGCGACGAGATCGAACGGTTCCTGCAGGACAACCCGACCGAGGAGGCCGTCCGTGCCTGAGATCAGCACCGCCGACTTCGCGCGGCTGCGGGACGTCCGCGCGGGACGGCCGGACCTCGTCCGTGCCGCGCTCGACGCCCGTCGCACGCGCTCCCTGCTCGCCGACGACGGCAAGCTCTTCATCGTCGCCGCTGACCACCCGGCACGCGGAGCCCTGGCGGTCCGGGGTGACGAGTCCGCGATGGCCGACCGCTACGACCTGCTCGAGCGGCTCGTCACGGCCCTCGGACGACCCGGGGTCGACGGGGTGCTCGGGACGCCGGACGTCCTCGAGGACCTGGCGGTCCTCGGCGCCCTCGACGACAAGGTCGTGGTCGGGTCGATGAACCGCGGCGGCCTGCGCGGTGCGGCGTTCGAGATGGATGACCGGTACACGGCGTACTCGGCCAAGGCCATCGCGGACTCCCGGTTCGACTTCGCCAAGCTGCTGGTGCGCATCGCCCTCGAGGACGCGGGGACCGCCCCGACGCTCGAGGCCACGGCGCGGGCGGTGAGCGAAGCGGCGGCGCTCCGGCTGCCGATCATGCTCGAGCCGTTCATGTCCTCGTGGCGCGACGGCCGGGTCGTGAACGACCTCACCGCCGACGCCGTCATCACCTCGATGGCGATCGCCGCGGGGCTGGGGGAGTCGAGCGCGTACAGCTGGCTGAAGATCCCCGTCGTCGACGACATGGAGCGGGTGATGGCGGCCACGACGCTGCCGACACTGCTGCTCGGCGGGGACCCGTCGACCCGTCCGCTCGAGACCTACGCCAAGTGGGCCGACGCGCTCGCGCTCCCCGGCGTGCGCGGCCTGGTCGTCGGCCGGACGTTGCTCTACCCGCCGGACGGCGACGTCGCCGCCGCGGTGGACGTGGCCGCGGGGCTCGTCCACACCCGCCCGGCCGGGTCCGGGTTCTCCACAGATGCCCACGAACCGACCGCTCGGCCCGCGCAGGCCACCACCATGGACCCGTCCATCCCGGAAGGAAGCAACGCATGACCACCACGGAGACCGCCACCACGACCATCGGGCACTGGATCGACGGGGCGCGCGTCGCGTCGGCGTCCGGCAACACGGCCCCGGTCTACGACCCGGCGCTCGGTGTCGCGACGAAGCAGGTGGCCCTCGCGAACGAGGACGAGATCCAGGCGGCGATCGCGAGTGCGAAGGCGGCGTTCCCGGCGTGGGCCGAGCGCTCGCTGGCCAAGCGCCAGCAGATCCTCTTCGCCTTCCGCGAGATCCTGAACCGCGACAAGGCCGAGCTCGCCGAGATCATCACGAGCGAGCACGGCAAGGTCATCGACGACGCGCTCGGTGAGATCGCCCGCGGGCAGGAGGTCGTGGAGCTCGCGACGAACATCCCCAGCCTGATGAAGGGCGAGTTCTCCGACCAGGTCTCGACCGGGATCGACGTCTACTCGATCCGGCAGCCGCTCGGGGTCGTCGGGATCATCTCGCCGTTCAACTTCCCGGCGATGGTGCCGCTGTGGTTCCTGCCGATCGCGATCGCCGCGGGCAACACCGTGGTCCTGAAGCCGAGCGAGAAGGACCCGTCCGCGGCGATCTGGCTCGCGTCGAAGTTCCAGGAGGCCGGCCTCCCCGACGGCGTCTTCAACGTGCTCAACGGCGACAAGACGAGCGTCGACGGCCTGCTCACGAGCCCGGACGTCGAGTCGATCTCGTTCGTCGGCTCCACCCCGATCGCCCAGTACGTCTACGAGACCGGCACGAAGCACGGCAAGCGCGTGCAGGCCCTCGGCGGCGCGAAGAACCACATGCTCGTGCTGCCGGACGCCGACCTCGACCTCGTCGCCGACAACGCGATCAACGCGGGCTTCGGATCCGCCGGTGAGCGTTGCATGGCGATCTCGGTCGTCGTCGCCGTCGAGCCGGTGGCGGACGAACTCATCCAGAAGATCACCGAGCGCGCGGCCACCCTGCGCGTCGGCGACGGCCGTCGCGGCTGCGACATGGGGCCGCTCGTCACGAAGCAGCACCGCGACAAGGTCGCCTCGTACATCGCGGTCGCCGAGCAGGACGGCGCCGAGGTCGTGGTGGATGGCCGGACCGTCCGAGCCGACGGCGACGAGAACGGCTTCTGGCTCGGCCCGACCCTCATCGACAGGGTGCCGACGACGAGCCGGGTCTACACCGAGGAGATCTTCGGCCCGGTGCTGAGCGTCGTCCGTGTCGCGAGCTACGAGGAGGGCCTGGCGCTCATCAACTCGGGCGCGTTCGGCAACGGCACCGCGATCTTCACCAACGACGGCGGTGCAGCTCGTCGCTTCCAGCGTGACGTGCAGGTCGGCATGATCGGCATCAACGTGCCGATCCCGGTGCCGGTCGCGTACTACTCGTTCGGCGGGTGGAAGAACTCGCTCTTCGGCGACCACAAGGCGTACGGGGCCGACGGCGTGAGCTTCTTCACCCGCCAGAAGGCGATCACGAGCCGGTGGCTCGACCCGTCGCACGGCGGCATCAACCTCGGCTTCCCGTCGAACGGCTGACGCGCCCGATGACGAACGAGAACTGGTTCATCCCGGCCGGCTCCCGCCCCGAGGCGGGCTGGACCGACGTGGTGGACGGCCGCATCGCGGGGTGGGCGCACACCGGTCTGCGGACCGGCGCGCTCCGCGACGGGGGCGAGCTGCGCCTCCCGGCCGACGCCGTGGAACGACTCGTCGTTCCCCTCGCTGGCAGCTTCACGGTCGCGTACGACGGCGCCACGCAGCCCCTCGACGGACGCGCGAGCGTCTTCGAGGGACCGACCGACGTCCTCTACCTGGGTTCCGGGACCCCCGCGACGATCACCGGCGAGGGCCGGGTCGCCGTCGCCGAGGCGCCCACCGAGACCGTCCGGCCGAGCGCGTACATCGCCCGCGACGACGTCCCGGTCGAGCTCCGCGGCGCCGGGCAGTCGAGCCGACAGGTGCACAACTTCGGGACGCCCGCCGCACTCGACGCCGCGCGGTTCATCGTGTGCGAGGTGATCACCCCCGCGGGCAACTGGTCGTCGTACCCGCCGCACAAGCACGACACGCACGTCGGGGGCGAGGAGTCGAACCTCGAGGAGATCTACTACTACGAGGCCGCGGTGTCCCGCGGGGTCGCCGCCCCACCGGAGGCCGCCCCCTTCGCGCTGCACCGGACGTACGCGTCCGACGACCGGGCGATCGACGAGTTCCGTCAGGTCCGCACCGGGGACATCGCCCTGGTGCCGTTCGGCTGGCACGGGCCGGCCGTCGCGGCGCCCGGCTACGACATGTACTACCTCAACGTGATGGCCGGGCCCGACCCGGAGCGCGTCTGGAACATCACCGACGACCCGGCACACGGCTGGGTCCGCCAGACGTGGGAGCACGAACAGCTCGACCCACGCCTGCCCTACCGGAAGGACCCCGTCCGATGACCGAGACCCGTCGGATGACCGTCGGCCAGGCGCTCGTTCTGTTCCTGGCGAACCAGTGGACCGTCGACGGCGACGTCCGCGAACGCACGATCCCGGGGATCTTCGGCATCTTCGGGCACGGCAACGTCGCCGGCGTCGGCCAGGCCATCAAGCAGCTGCACGTCGAGCAGCCGGGCCTGCTGCCGTACCACCAGGCCCGCAACGAGCAGGCCATGGTGCACGAGGCCGTCGGCTTCGCGCGGATGCACCGCCGTCGTGCGACCTTCGCGGCGACGGCCTCGGTCGGCCCGGGCGCCGCCAACATGCTCACCGCCGCGGCACTCGCCACGACGAACCGGCTGCCGGCGCTCCTGCTGCCGTCGGACACCTTCGCCACGCGGACCACCGACCCGGTCCTGCAGCAGATCGAGCTGCCGCACGACACCTCGTTGCAGGTGACCGACGCGTTCCGTCCGCTCTCGCGCTACTTCGACCGCGTCGAACGGCCGGAACAGCTGTTCTCGATCGCCCTCGCGGCGATGCGGGTGCTGACGGACCCGGCCGAGACCGGTGCCGTCACGATCGCGTTGCCGGAGGACGTGCAGGCCGAGCAGTTCGACGTCCCTGTCGCCTTCCTGCAGCCGCGCGAGTGGCACATCCGCCGCCCGCTGCCGGAGCACGGCCCGCTGGCGCGCGCGGTCGAGGCGATCCGGAACGCGAAGCGCCCGGTGATCGTGGCCGGCGGCGGGGTGCTCTACGCCGGCGCCGAGGGCGAGCTCGCCGCGTTCGTCGAGGCGACCGGCATCCCGGTCGGCACCTCGCAGGCCGGCGGCGGGTCGCTCGTCTGGGACCACCCGCAGTACCTCGGCGGCATCGGTGCGACCGGCACGGCTGCCGCGAACGCGATCGCCGCACAGGCCGACGTCGTCATCGGGATCGGTACGCGGTACAGCGACTTCACGACGGCCTCGCGGACGGCGTTCCAGAACCCGGACGTCACGTTCGTCAACGTCAACGTCGCCGCGTTCGACGCCTACAAGCACGGGTCGCAGCTCCCGCTGATCGCGGACGCCCGGGAGGCGCTGGTCGCCTTGACCACGTCGCTCACGTCCGACTCGTCGTACGCGGTCGACGCTGGCTACGCGGCCGAGATCGCCGAGCGGAAGCAGGAGTGGGACGCCGTCGTCGACCGCGCGTTCGTACCGTCGGGTCGCGCCCTGCCCGGGCAGTCCGAGATCATCGGCGCGGTGCAGTCGGCGACCGACCCGCGGGACGTCGTCATCCAGGCGGCCGGATCGCTGCCCGGCGACCTGCACAAGCTCTGGCGGGTGCGGGACGCGCTCGGGTACCACGTCGAGTACGCGTTCTCCTGCATGGGCTACGAGATCGCCGGCGGCATCGGGGTGCGCCGTGCCGCCCCGGACCGCGACGCGATCGTGATGGTCGGTGACGGCAGCTACCTCATGCTCCACACCGAGCTCGTCACCGCGGTCGCCGAGGGCATCAAGATCGTCGTGGTCCTCATCCAGAACAACGGGTTCGCGTCCATCGGGCACCTGTCCGAGACGGTCGGCTCCGAGCGGTACGGCACGAAGTACCGGTACCTCGACGACACCGGCTCGTTCGAGAACGACGACGTGCTGCCGGTCGACCTCGCCGCGAACGCCCGCTCCTACGGCGTGGACGTCATCGAGGTGCAGCCGGGGCCGAGCGCCATCGACGACCTCCGGGCCGCGGTGCGTCAGGCGAAGGCGAACGACCACACCACGCTCGTGCACGTCCACTCCGACCCGCTCGTCTACGCCCCCGACGGCGACGGCTGGTGGGACGTGCCGGTCGCCCAGACCTCGACCCTGCCCACGACGCAGGCCGCGCGCGCCGCGTACGAGCAGCAGGTCACGGCGCAGCGCCCCCTGCTCGGCTGAACACCCCTCCGACCCGACCCCTCCGCAAAGGACGACGACGTCATGACCGACACCGCCACCGCCACCGACGCCATCCGGATCGGCACCGCCCCCGACTCGTGGGGCGTCTGGTTCGCGGACGACCCGAACCAGGTCCCGTGGCCGCGCTTCCTCGACGAGGCCGCGGCCGCCGGCTACGAGTGGATCGAGCTCGGCCCGTACGGGTACCTGCCGACCGATCCGTCGCAGCTGTCCGACGAGCTCGAGTCCCGCGGGCTGCAGCTCTCGGCCGGCACCGTGTTCACCGGCTTCCACAAGGGCGACGACCAGTTCCAGCGCGCCTGGGACCAGGCCGTCAGGGTCGCCGGGCTCGCCTCCGAGCTCGGCGCGGAGCACCTCGTCACGATCCCGGACCTGTGGCGCTCGGACGCCACGAACCAGGTGCTCGAACCCCGGACCCTGACGGACGAGCAGTGGGAGCGGCTGGGGAAGGGGCACGACCAGCTCGGCAAGGCGCTGCTCGAGGAGTTCGGCGTCCACCAGCAGTTCCACACCCACGCCGACAGCCACATCGGCACCTACCGGGAGACCGTCCGCTTCCTGTCGGAGACGGACCCGGCGTACACGAACCTCTGCCTCGACACCGGGCACTTCGCCTACTACGGCGGCGACAACCTCAGGATGATCGCCGAGCACCCCGAGCGGATCGGCTACCTGCACCTCAAGCAGGTCGACACCGACCTGCTCTTCGACGTGCTGAAGAACGACGTGCCGTTCGGCACCGCGGTGGCGCAGGGGATCATGACCGAGCCGCCGCACGGCACCCCGGAGCTCGCCCCGATCATCGAGGCGGTCGCGGCGATCAACCCGGACGTCTTCGGGATCGTCGAGCAGGACATGTACGGCTGTTCCGTCGACGCTCCCGGCCCGATCGCCGAGCGCACGTTCCAGCACATCTTCGGCTCGACCGCCGCCGCCCGGACGCGCTGACGCGCCGACCACCACTGGAGACCAGCATGAGCACCACCGAGAACCTCCGCGTCGCCGTCGTCGGTGCCGGCGCGATGGGCAGCGACCACGTCCGCCGGATCACCTCCACGATCGCCGGCGCGGACGTCGTCGCGATCGTCGACCCCGACACCGCGCGTGCCACGGCCGCCGCGGCGACGGCGCCCGGTGCGATCACCGCCGCGTCGTTCGAGGACGCCCTCGACGCCACCGGGATCGACGCGGTCATCGTCGCGACCCCGGGGTTCCTGCACGAACCCGTCCTCGTGCCCGCCGTCGAGCGGGGCCTCGCCGTCCTGTGCGAGAAGCCGCTGACGACGAGCGCCGAGGACTCCCTGCGCATCGTCGAGCTCGAGCAGGCGAAGGCCGACCGTCCGATGATCCAGGTCGGGTTCATGCGGCGCTTCGACAAGGGGTACCAGGAGCTCCGGGCGCTGCGGGAGTCTGGATCGAACGGCGCACTGCTCGCCCTGCACCACGCCCACCGGAACCCGACCACGCCGCCGAACTTCAGCGAGTCGATGCTCATCCACGACTCGGTGATCCACGAGATCGACATCATCCCGTTCATCACGGGCGAGCCGATCGTCGCCGTCGAGGTGAAGAAGCCGCGCAAGAGCTCCCTCGCCCCGGCCGACCTGCCCGAGCCCCAGTTCGTCCTGTTCACGACCGAGTCCGGCACCATGGCGATCGTCGAGATCAACGTGAACGCCCAGTTCGGGTACCAGGTGACGACCGACGCGGTCTTCGAGTCCGGCGTCGCGTACATCGGCCGCGAGACCTCGATGACCCTCGTCTCGCAGGGGGTGTCCGGCCAGGGCGTCACGCCGTCGTTCGTGGAACGCTTCGGCGCCGCCTACGACGAAGAGGTGCAGCGCTGGGTCGACGCCGCCAAGCAGGGTGGCATCGACGGTCCGAGCGCGTGGGACGGCTACACCGCCTCGGTCGTCGCCGAGGTCGCGGTGCGTGCCCAGCAGTCCGGCGCCCTCGAACACGTCGCGTACGCCACCCGGAAGCCGGCGTTCTACGAGACGGCCTGACCGATGCCGGACGAACCCGCGGCCCAGGTCTCGCGCTCCCGACTCGCCACGATCACGAAGGGACCCTCCCGATGACCGACACGCTGTCGACCCCGGCGACCCCGGCGACCCCGGCGACCCCGGCGACCCAGGCGACCCCGGCGACCCCGGGGACCCCGGCGACCTCCGACGCCGACGTCCGCCCCGTCACCCGGCAGGCCGCGGAACAGACCCCGACCGCCCTGTGGAACGACTCGGCGGACCCCCGCGAGCTCGCCACCGCGATCCACGAGTACGGGGCGGTGGGGGCCACGTGCAACCCGGTGATCGCCTACACGTGCATCCAGCAGGACGCCGAGCACTGGGTGCCCCGCATCCGCGAGATCGCCGCCGAGCACCCGACGGCGGGGGAGTCCTGGATCGGCTGGAAGGCCGTCGAGGAGCTCTCGATCGCGGCGGCCGCACAGCTGCTGCCCGCGTTCGAGGCGTCCGGCGGCCGCAACGGTCGACTGAGCATGCAGACCGATCCGCGGTTCCACCGCGACCAGGAAGCGCTCGTCGAGCAGGCCGTTCGGTTCTCGCAGCTCGCGCCGAACATCATCGTCAAGATCCCGGCGACGAAGGTCGGCATCGCGGCGATCGAGGAGGCGGCGTACCGCGGTGTCTCGATCAACGCCACGGTGTCGTTCACGGTGCCGCAGGTGGTGGCCGTGGGCGAGGCGATCGAGCGCGCCCTCGACCGTCGCGCCGCCGACGGGCTGCCGCAACAGGAGTTCGGTCACGTCGTCACGCTGATGGCGGGCCGGTTCGACGACTGGCTGAAGACGGTGGTGGCGCGCGAGCACGTCATGGTCGACCCCGGCATCCTCGAGTGGGCGGGCGTCGCCGCGGTGAAGCACGCCTACCGGGTCTTCCAGGAGCGTGGCTTCCGGTCGCGGGTCCTCGTCGCCGCCTTCCGGAACCCGCTGCAGTGGTCGGAGTTCCAGGGTGGTGACCTCGTCGTGTCGCCGCCGTTCCAGTGGTCCAAGGACATCAACGACAACGCCTTCCCCTGGCGACCGGACGCGATCCACGACGAGGTCCCGGCAGCGGTCATCGCGGCGCTCCGTGCGGCCACGCCGGAGTTCGCGCGTGGCTACGACGTCGACGGCATGACGATCGACGAGTTCGACCGTTTCGGGGCGACGGCCACCACGCTGCGGCAGTTCCTCGACGCCGACGCGAAGCTCGACGCCCTGGTACGCGACATCATCGTGCCGGCAGCATGACCGCGACTCCACCCGCACCCGCACCCGAGCCCGTACCCGCACCCGAGCCCGTACCCGCACCCGGGGCTGCGCCCGCGCCCGCGCCCGGGCCCGAGCCCGTGCCCGTGCCCGCCACCATCGGGGTCGGCCTCATCTCGGTCGGCTGGATGGGGCGCCTGCACTCCCGCGCCTACCGGGCCCTGCCCGACCACTTCCCGGAGCTCGGCGTCCACCCCCGGCTCGTCGTCGCGGCCGACCCGATCGAGGCCGCCCGCGACCAGGCCACGTCGCGGCTCGGCTACGACCGCGCCGTCGCCGACTTCCACGACGTCCTCGCCGACCCCGAGGTCGACGTCGTGTCGATCTGCTCGCCGAACTTCCTGCACCGCGAGATGGCGGTCGCCGCCGCCGAGGCGGGCAAGCCGTTCTGGATCGAGAAGCCGATGGGGCGGTACGCCAGCGACTCCCGCGCGATCCACGAGGCCGTCCAGCGCGTCGGCGTCGTCACGAGCGTCGGCTTCAACTACCGGCACGCCCCCGCCGTCCAACGCGCCAGGGAGCTGGTGCGCACCGGTCGGCTCGGTCGGATCACGAACGTGCGCGGATCGCTCCTCGCCGACTACGCGGCCGATCCCGCGGCGCTGCTGACCTGGCGCTTCGAACGGGAGCGTGCCGGGTCAGGCGTCCTCGGCGACCTGCTCTCGCACGGCCTCGACCTGGCGCAGTACGTCGTCGGTCGGATCGCGTCCGTGACGGCGCTCGCGGAGACCTTCATCGCCGACCGCCCGCTCCCCGGCGCCGGCATCGTCGACCGCAGTGCCGCCGCGACGGGGGAGCGGAAGCCCGTCGAGAACGAGGACTACGCGGCGCTCCTCTTCCGCTTCGAGGACGGTGCCGTCGGCACGATGGACTCCAGCCGGGTGATGCGCGGGCCGCACGCCGAGTACACGCTCGAGGTCTACGGCACGCGGGGGTCGATCCGGTGGGACTTCCAGCGCCTCAACGAGCTCGAGGTGTTCCTCGACGGGCAGGAGGTCGACGGGTACGCCACCCACTACGTGGCCCCGGGTGACGGCGAGTTCGCCCGCTTCCAACCGGGCGCCGGCACCGCGATGGGCTACGACGACCTGAAGACCGTCGAGGCGGCGCAGTTCATCGCGAGCGTCCGGCGCGGGGAGCAGCTCGCGCCGTCGGTCGCCGACGGCCTGGCGGCCGCGTCGATCGTGGAAGCGGCCGAGGCGTCGCTCGCCGACGGGGCATGGCACGAGGTCGCGTGCGTCGACGGACCGCTCACCTACGAGGCGGCGACACCGGTGCTCTAGCCAGCCACGACGGACGGACGGGAGGCGCGGTGTCAGCTGGCACCGCGCCTCCCATCCGTCTGGGTGTCGCGATCCACCGACGTGGTACTTTGACAGGACAAAGTCCCGAACTGCAGGAGGCGCCATGCCGCTCGTCCGTATCGACCTCACCACCGGCCGCGCCCCCGAGGCCGTGCGCGCCATCGCCGACGCGATCCACACCGCCATCGTCGACGTGTACGGCATCCCGGCCCGCGACCGCTTCCAGGTCATCACCGAGCACCCCGCCCAGCAGATCATCGCCGAGGACGCCGGGCTCGGGTTCGAGCGCACCGACGGCGTCGTCATGATCCAGGTCTTCACCCAGCGGGGGCGGGACCAGGCGGCGAAGCAGGAGCTCTACCGGGCGATCCACGACGGGCTCGCCGCGGTCGGGGTGGCGTCCGAGGACGTCTTCATCGGGTACGTCGAGAACGGTCCGGAGGACTGGTCGTTCGGCTTCGGTCGCGCGCAGTACGTGACCGGCGAGCTCGGGGTGCCGTCGTCCTGAGTCCTACTTGTCGACGAGCGTGACCTCGAACGAGTAGCGGTCCGGTCGGTAGCAGTGCACGCCGTACTCGACCGCTCGACCCGAGGCGTCGTAGGCCGTGCGGCTCATCGTCAGCACCGGGTCGCCGTCCTCGATCTCGAGCAGCGTGGCCTCCTCGTCGGTGACCGCACGGGCACCGATCCGCTGCTTCGCGACCCGCATCGTCACGCCGCGGCCGCGCAGCAGCTGGTAGAGGCCGTGCGACTGCAGGTCGTCGTCGGTGATCTCGAGGAACTCCGGCGGCAGGTAGTTCTCGAGGATCGCCATCGGCACGTCCTCGGCGAAGCGCACGCGACGGATGTGCGCGACCATCGTCCCCGGTGCGATGCCGAGGGCCTCGGCGACGACCTCCGGCGCGGGGACGTCGTTCCGTTCGAGCAGCTTCGTCGCGGGCGCCTGCGACCCCTGCGCGAGGTCGTCGTACAGACTCGTGAGCTCTACCTTGCGGGTCACCGGGCCGTGCACGACCTGCGTGCCGATCCCGCGGCGACGCACCAGCAGACCCTTGTCGACGAGGTCCTGGATCGCCCGGCGGATGGTCGGACGCGACAGTCCGAGCCGCTCACCGAGGGCGATCTCGTTCTCGAGACGGGCACCGGGCGGCATCGCGCCGGAGCGGATCGACTCCTCGATGCGCGAGGCCACCTGGAAGTACAGGGGCATCGGCCCCGACCGGTCCAGGTCCAGGAACAGGTCGGACGGCAGCTGGCCATCGTTGGTCATCGCGGTCCTTCAGCAGTACGGTTCGGCGGCGGCACCGAGGGATTGTCATGACAATACCACCGGGGCTCATGCGGTCCCGGCCGCACCACCGGGCCTCGTGCGGTCCCGGCCGCACCACCGGGGCTCGTGCGGTCCCGGCCGCGGTGCCGTGCGGTCGTCGTCAGCGCTCGACGACGACCTTGAGCTGCGCGAGGCCCTTCTCGAAGTCGCCGCCGATGAACCGCTCCATGTTCATCACCAGGTTGACGATCCTCGACATCACCGTCACCGGGCTCGTCATCGTCCACACCACACGGGTGCCGCCGGGGACCTCGTCGAGCCGGAACGCGGTGGTGCTCGACGACGCGAACGGTGCCGTGAACCGCAGGCCGATCTCCACCTCGTCCGCGGTGACCCGCCGCACGACCATGTCGCCGCTGCCGGCCTTGCGGTTGCCCTTCCACGCGTACGTCGAGCCGACCGCGCCGAGTGTCCCGCCGTACTCGCGGTGCAGCTCAGGGTCGCGGCCTTCCCACGGCGACCAGTCCACCCACCGGTGGAGGTCGACCAGGTGCGGCAGGATCGTCGACGCCGGCGCGGCGATGACGACGTCACGCTCGATGGTGGTGGTCGCGGCCATGCGCTGAGCGTAGCGGCGGAACGGCGCGGCGGGGAGGGTCAGTCGGCGAAGATCATCGGGCGGTTCGACAGCCGCGGCTGCGGAGCCGTGCGCGGCTGCTCGGCTCGTGCCCGCACCGGCGCGATGGCGACCCGGACCGCGGCACCCAGCGCCTCGACCGTGTCCGTGCCGTGGTGCCCGGCCGCGTGCACGACGATCGCCGCGCAGGCCTCGGCATCGGCGGCGGCATCGTGGTGCTGGAACCCCTCGTACCCGGCGGCCCGTGCCGCCATCGGCAGCCGGTACGAGTCGAGGGTGTAGGTCTTGCGGGCGACCTGCAGCGAGCACAGCGAGTGGTGTTCCGCGAGGTCGATCCCCGTCGCCGAGCACCCGCCCGCGATCACGCCCATGTCGAACCGGGCGTTGTGCGCCACGAGCACGTCCCCCTCGGCGAACGCGACGATGTCGGGGTACTGCTGCTCCCACGACTTCGCCCCGACGACGTCCGACGCGACGATGCCGTGGATCCGGGTGTTCCACTCGAGGAAGGCGTCGTGCCCCACCGGCGGCCGGATGAACCAGGACGCCCGCTCGACGACCCTGCCGGCACGGACCTTGACGAGTCCGACCGAGCAGGCGCTGGCGGGCGAGCTGTTCGCGGTCTCGAAGTCGATCGCGGTGAAGTTCAACGGCACGGCTCCGATCGTCGCACGCGGCGCCGACATCGCTGGAAGCCGCCCCGGCGTTGCGGGACTGGAGGCGCGGGTCGGCCCCGGCGGGCGGCCGCCGGTAGGCTGTCCTCCCGTGGCACTCACCATCGGAATCGTCGGTCTCCCGAACGTCGGCAAGTCGACCCTGTTCAACGCCCTGACCAAGAACCAGGTCCTCGCCGCGAACTACCCGTTCGCGACGATCGAGCCGAACGTCGGCGTGGTGAACCTGCCGGACCCGCGGCTGGACCAGCTCGCGACGCTCTTCAACTCCGAGAAGACCGTGCCGGCCCCCGTGTCGTTCGTCGACATCGCCGGCATCGTCAAGGGCGCGAGCGAGGGCGAGGGCCTCGGCAACAAGTTCCTCGCCAACATCCGCGAGGCCGACGCCATCGCGCAGGTCGTCCGCGGCTTCACCGACGACGACGTCGTGCACGTGGCGAACAAGGTGTCCCCGAAGGACGACCTCGAGGTCATCAACACCGAGCTGATCCTCGCCGACCTCGAGACGATCGAGAAGGCCCTGCCGCGGTACGAGAAGACCGTGAAGCTCAAGCAGGCCGAGCCGATCGTGCTCGAGACCGCGCGCGAGGCCAAGGCAGCGCTCGAGCAGGGCACGCTCCTGTCCGCCACCTCGATCGACCTCGCACCGATCGCCGAGCTCGGGCTGCTGTCGGCCAAGCCGTTCATCTTCGTCTTCAACGTCGACGAGGCGATCCTCACCGACGAGTCGCGCAAGGCCGAGCTGGCCGCGCTCGTCGCTCCCGCCCAGGCCGTGTTCCTCGACGCGCAGGTCGAGTCCGAGCTGATCGAGCTCGACCCGGCCGACGCCGCCGAGCTCCTCGAGTCGACCGGGCAGACCGAGTCCGGCCTCGACCAGCTGGCCCGCATCGGCTTCGACACCCTCGGGCTGCAGACCTACCTGACGGCCGGTCCGAAGGAAGCCCGGGCGTGGACGATCGGCAAGGGGTGGAAGGCACCCCAGGCTGCCGGCGTCATCCACACCGACTTCGAGAAGGGCTTCATCAAGGCCGAGGTCATCTCGTTCGAGGACCTCATGACCGCCGGCTCGATCGCCGAGGCCCGTGCGCACGGCAAGGCCCGGATCGAGGGCAAGGACTACGTCATGCAGGACGGCGACGTGGTGGAGTTCCGCTTCAACAACTGATCGACGGGATCATGACGAACGCACAGGCGGGTTGGTACGACGACGGTTCCGGCGCGATGCGGTGGTGGGACGGCGCCGCATGGACGGAGCAGGTGCAGCCCGCCGCGGCGCCAGCGCCCCGCGTGGGCGGGTTGATCGACCGCATCCAGGCCGAAGCCTCGGCCGGCGGCCAGCCCCGACCGGCTCCGGCGGGAATGAGCTACGTCGTGCTGCAGGTCGTGCTCAAGGAGAAGTTCTTCGGGACTGGGTCGGGGAACCTCACGGAACTCGAGCGTGCGATCAACGCGCAGGCGGCGCTCGGCTACCGGCTGCACACGATCACCACGTCGTCGTCGGGCAGCACGGGGTTCGGGGGCGGCGACCGGATCCAGGCGACGATGGTGTTCGAGAAGCTCGTCTGACGCGGACTCCGTCCACATCGCCGCGCTAGGTTGGCCTCGAGTCCAGCGCCGGGAGGCCCCATGTCGTACGTCGTCGACTTCGAGCACGTGTCCACCGTCGGGTTGGAGTCCTCGCCGGTCGCGGAGGCCCTCGCCGGGTTGCGGGCGAACGAGGCCCGCTACTTCAAGAACAAGTACGACCACGTCCTCACGACCCACCCTGCCGAGGACGTCCCCGACCTGGTCGACTACGTCGCCAAGGTCTTGCAGGACGAGCGCGAGCTGGTCATCGCGTCGAAGCCGCTCGAGGCCACCGAGGCCTTCGTCGACGGAATCCGCTGGACCCACGTCTTCTACGAGTCGGGGCTCGCCGTGAACGTCCTCTACACACTGGAGCCGGGCGGCAAGCGCGCGGTCGGCTTCAAGCTCTCGGACGGCATGGAGGTGCCCGACGAGCTGTCCGGGTTCAAGTTCGCCCGGCAGAAGTCGAAGCTCGCCGGGACGATCCGTGGGTCGTACTTCGTCGTCAAGGGCGAGTACTGACCCTCAGCGTCGAAGCCGAGGGCCGAGAACGCCCCTCGTTTGGCCACGGAACGCGCTCGCCCGGCCCGCGCGAATCACGCCCTCCTACCGTCGGGACGCTAGGAGGCAACGTGAAGTACATCCACTACGACGGCAGCCGGATCCTCACGGGCGACGCGATCGCCGATGCGGTCGCGGACTACGCGGCGGTTCTCGGTGCCAATGCTCGGACGGACACCGTTGCGATCCCGGCGGTGGCCGACGACGGCTCGGTGACCCGGACGACGGTGCTGGTCGGGCCGTCGAGCGAGTTGACCCTGAGTGCGGCACCGGACGACGAGCTCGAACCCGAGGACCACGACTTCATCCGACGGTTGCGTGACGCCGCCACGCGGGCGGGGACCGAACGACCGGTCGACGTCGACGGCGGGCACCGGTTCGCCGGTGCGGACGACACCGACTGACCGGGCGTACGACGAAGGCCGCCGAGCAGTGCTCGGCGGCCTTCGTGTGGTGGGGCGCTGGTGTCAGGCTGCGAGTGCGAGCTCGCCGCCGCGGACCGACTGCGCCTGCACGAGCGTGCGGCTCGCCTCGCCACGCCACGAGCGACCGGGCACGGTCCAGCCGGCCTCGCCGTCGATGTCGACGCGGGCGCCACGGGTGATGAAGAGACCGAGGTCGTCGGCCGGGATGCGGACGAGGTACTCGCGCTGCGAGTGCTCGTCGCGGACCCCGAACTCGGCGATGCGGTCGGGGGAGACGGTCGGCGCCGCGAGGGCGGTGCCGATGATGGTGATGCGTTCGTTGCTGGTCATGGTGTTGCGGTACTTCCTGGTCGTTCGGCGCCAGGGCGACTCGGTGTCGGCGGACGGCTGAGTCCGGCGCGACGCATCGAGTGCGGGGCGCGCACGTCGAGCTTCGACGTGCAGCTCGTCCGTTC
>NZ_BACZ01000180.1 GCF_000333375.1 Curtobacterium sp. B18 | reverse complement strand
CACCTGCGCCTGGACGCGACCTTCCGGTAGTCGACCGTGCGGTCGCCGATAGTGGTGTCCGGCCGGACGACCACGGCGACGAGGAACAGGACGATCCCGAGCGAGGCGATCAGCGCGATGACGAGGTTGAACGCCGTCTGGTGCTGCCGTCGTGCGGTGCGTGCGGCGTCCTTTCGCGCCCAGGTCTCTTCCGGGGTCTCGGCGCGGCCCAGCTCGGCGACGATCGGGCGGCCGTCGGCGTCGGTCATCGCGCTGCGCCGTCCTCGGACTCGGACGCGGCACGGGCGGCGTCGAGCCGCGCGCGTGCGCCGACGAGCCACTCTTCGCACCGGGCGGCGAGCGACTCGCCCCGTTCCCACAGCGACAGCGAGCGTTCGAGCGTGGCCGACCCCTGTTCGAGCTCGGCGACGACGCGCACGAGTTCGTCGCGCGCCGCTTCGTAGCTCAGCGACCGGACGTCGGGCTGCTCGGGTTCCTGCTGGGATGACACCCCTCGATCCTACCGAGCGCCCACCGACGTGTGCCCCGCACGGGCAGACCGGTGGAGAACCCGCAGCCGCTCAGACGCCGTCCGGCCCAGGCCCGTCCGGCTCGAGCGTCCCGGTGGCCGTCCCGGCGCCGAGCGTCACGTGCACGGGCGTCGCCCCGGACAGGTCCTCGGCGCCACGCACGACCCCGCCGTCCGCCGTCTGGACGATGGCGTAGCCGCGGCGCAGGGTGTCCCGCGGCGACAGCGCCCGGAGCCTGGCGGTGAGGTGACCGACCTCGGCGTGGGAGCGTTCGAGCCGGCGGTCCAGCAGCTCACGGGCGCGGGAGAGGTCGCGCGCCACCTCTTCCGCGCGGGTGTCGACGAGCCACGCGGTGGACGCGAGGGCCGGGCGGGAGCGCAGGGCCGCGATCCGGTCCGCCTCGACCGACAGGGTGTGCGACAGGCGCAGCCCGAGTCGCGCCCGCGCCTGCCGCACGTTGGCGAGTTCCTCGGCGACGTCCGGCACCACGCGCTTGGCCGCGTCGGTCGGGGTGGAGGCGCGGAGGTCCGCGACCTCGTCGAGGATCGGCCGGTCGGCCTCGTGCCCGATGGCCGAGACGATCGGGGTGGTCGCCGCGGCGGCGGCACGCACGAGTCCCTCGTCGCTGAAGCCGAGCAGGTTCTGGAAGTCGCCGCCGCCGCGGGCGACGATGATGACGTCGACGGAGGGGTCGGCGTCGAGTTCCGCGATCGCGGCCGTGACCTCGCCGACGGTGCGGTCGCCCTGCACCGCGGTGTGCACCGTCCGGAACTCCACCTGGGGCCACCGGAGCTGCGCGTTGCGCTTGACGTCCTTCTCGGCGTCGGAGTCCTTGCCCGTGATGAGGCCGATCCGGTGCGGCAGGAACGGCAGCCGCTTCTTCCGGGCGGGGTCGAACAGCCCTTCCTCGGCGAGGGTCCGGCGCAGCCGTTCGAGGCGTTCGAGCAGGTCACCGAGCCCGACGTGCTTCATCTCGACGACCTGCATCGTCAGCGAGCCGCCCTTGACCCAGTAGTTCGGCTTGACGGCGGCGACGACCCGGTCGCCCTGCTTGATGTCCGCCGGGACCCGGGAGCGCACGCTCGACCAGATCGAGAACGACACGGTGGCGTCGACCTCGACGTCCTTGAGCTTGCCGTAGACGTTGCCGCCGGCGACGTTCCACTGGGTGATCTCGCCCTCGACCCAGGCGGTGCCGAGGCGGTCGATCCAGTCGCGGATCTTGGCACCGAGCAGTGCGACGGGCCACGGGTTGTCGGCCGTGGGTGGTCCCTGTTCGATCGCCATGTCGCTCCTTCTCGTGCGGGACGTCCATCGTGCCGGACACCGGTGACAGCGGGGGCGCGACGGGTTCTCCACAGGTCGCACCCGCGCCCAGCCCGCACGCGACCCGCTCACCTATCATCGAGGACGTGACGATCACCAACGGCCACACGGTCCCGCTCGCCGCCCCGCGGGTCCTCGCGGCGCGCGGCCGCCTGCGGGACGAACCGGTCGCCGGCACCAAGAAGGTCCTGCTCGCAGCGCCCCGCGGCTACTGCGCCGGCGTCGACCGAGCCGTCGTCGCGGTCGAGAAGGCCCTCGAGCAGTACGGCGAGCCGGTGTACGTCCGCAAGCAGATCGTGCACAACGTCCACGTCGTGTCGACCCTCGAGCAGCGCGGAGCGGTGTTCGTCGACGACGTCACCGAGGTCCCGCGCGGCTCGCACGTCGTGTTCAGCGCGCACGGCGTCTCGCCGGCGGTCGTCGCCGGCGCGGCCGACCGCGACCTGCACGCCATCGACGCCACGTGCCCCCTGGTCACGAAGGTCCACCGCGAAGCCACGCGCTTCGCCCGGGCCGACCGCACGATCATCCTCATCGGACACGCCGGCCACGAAGAGGTCGAGGGCACCATGGGGCACGCGCCGGACCGCACGATCCTGGTCAACGGTCCCGAGGACGTCGCCGCGCTCGAGGTCCCCGACCCCGACAACCTCGTCTGGCTCTCGCAGACCACGCTGAGCGTCGACGAGACCATGGAGACCGTCCGTCGGCTGCGTGAGAAGTTCCCCGCGATCGAGGACCCGCCCTCCGACGACATCTGCTACGCCACCCAGAACCGCCAGGTCGCGATCAAGAAGGTCGCGCCCGCGGCAGACCTCGTGATCGTCGTCGGCTCGGCGAACTCGTCGAACAGCGTCCGCCTGGTCGAGGTCGCGCTGGAGCACGGCGCGAAGGCCGCGCACCGCGTCGACTACGCCGCCGAGATCCAACAGGACTGGCTGACCGGCGTCGTGACCGTCGGCGTCACGAGCGGCGCGAGCGTCCCGGAAGAGCTCGTCACCGAGGTCCTCGACCAGCTCGCGGACGCCGGCTACGGCACCGTCGAAGAGGTCGTCACCGCACACGAGGACCTCATGTTCTCGCTCCCCAAGGAGCTCCGCACCGACGCGTCGGGCAATCCGACGCGCGCACTCGGCGGGCGTCGCCGGTGAGCGGCGGCACGGACGGCTGGTCCGCGGTCCCGGCCCGCGACCCGGGTCACGTCGCCGATCCCCCTGCCGGCCAGGAGGCGCGGCGCACGCCCGCCACGTCGGCCGACGCCGACCAGCGCGGTCGCGTCCACGGCCGCCCGGCACCGCAGTACGGTGAGTACGCGCCCGAGGGCTGGGTGAACCCGGTGCTCGTCGAACAGGAGCGACTCGAACACGAAGAACGCTCCCGGGCGGCTGACGAACGCGCGGCGCGCGACCAGCCCGCTCGCGACCGCGGTCCCCGTGCCGGCGCGCAACGGCCCAGCGCTGCGACCGACGATGCCACGGCCCGCCCGACACCGGTCGCCGGACGGTTCGGTGCCACCCCGCTCGATGTCGTCCTGACGGTCGGCCTGCTGGTGATCGGCCTCTGGTCGGTCGTCGAGTCCCTCGCCGTCGGCACCACCGCCTCGACGATCCGGACCCTCGTCGAGCGCCAGTACACCGAGCTGTCCGACCCGGCGGCGCTCTCGACCGCCGTGCTCGTCCGGGCGGTCGTGCTCGTCGTGGTGTTCGTGCTGGTCGCATGGTGGTCGATCCGACGGCTCCGTGCCCGGCGCTGGACGTTCTGGGTCCCGCTCCTGGGCGGTGTGGTCGCGTCGGTGCTCGGCATCGTGCCGGTGATGGTCGTGCTCCTGCAGGACCCGGCGTTCACGGCGTACGTGCAGCGGATGGCCACCGGCGGCTGACCCGCCCAGCGCGTCCGCCGACGGGGAACGCGGCGACGACGGTCTCGACCGCCGGGTCAGCAGCCGAAGGTCGACCGCATCCGGCTGAGCACCCGGTCCAGGTGCTCGGTGAGCGGTGCGGTGTCGTCGTCGGCCAGCCATCCCTCGAGCGCGGTCTGGAAGAGCTCGACGGTGAGTCCGCCGAGGACACGTGCCGTGAGTTCGTCCTCGCCCCGGTCGACGAAGCCCTGCTGCACGGCTTCCCGGAGGTCGGCCTGCTTCCGCAGGTCCCGCTCGCGGAGTGACGGTTCGGCCTCGATGATCCGCCGGGCCGAACGCATGTGCTCGCGCTGTGCCTCGAACCGTCGGATCGCGAGCGTCCGGAGTCCCTCGGTCACGAGCTCCAGTGGATCGACGTCTGCGGGTGCGTCCGCGAGGACCCCCGCGGCCAGGCGCGGGATCTCGTCGTCGCCGAAGAACACCTCGCGCTTGTCGCTGAAGTGCCGGAAGAAGGTCCGTTTCGTCAGTCCCGCCCGGAGGACGATGTCCGGCACGGTCGTGGCCGCGAAACCGCGCTCGGCGAAGAGCTCGAGCGCGGCGGCCCGCAGTCGTTCCCGGGAGTCGGGCGCCCATCTGGCCATGCTGCGAGCCTAGATGATGACACCGGGTGTCGTCACGCGCTAGAGTGACGACACCGCGTGTCATCACTCCTGCAGAAAGGCACACCCGTGTCGCAGCACTCCGCCGCCGTCCTCCGCGCATCTCGCGCACCCCTCGTCGTGTCGAGCGTCCCCGACGCCGAACCCGGAGCGGGCGAGGTGTTGGTGCGCGTCCGGGCGATCGCCGTGAACCCGGTCGACTGGGTGATCCAGGGCACGGGTTCGGTGACCTACCGCTGGCTCCGCTACCCGGCGGTCCTCGGGTCGGACGTCGCCGGCGAGGTGCTGGCGGTCGGTGCCGGGGTCACCCGCTTCCGCGTCGGGGACCGGGTGTTCGGGCTCGCGACGGGCACCGACCGAGGGCGTGACCCGATGCGGGAGGGAGCGTTCCAGGAGACGACGGTGCTGCTCGAGCGGCTGACCGCTGCGACGCCGTCCGGCGTGTCGGACGCCGAGGCCGCGGTCCTGCCGCTCGGCGCCTCGACCGCTGCCTGCGCACTGTTCCAGCCGGCGCACCTCGGCCTCAGGATGCCCGGCGACGCCGCCGTGCCCGAGGGTGAGCGGGGCGTCGTGGTGGTGTGGGGCGGCTCGACGAGTGTCGGGATGAACGCCGTCCAGCTCGCCCGGGCAGCGGGCTACGACGTCGTCAGCACGGCATCGCCCCGGAACGCCGCACTCGTGCGGTCGCTCGGCGCGGACGTCGTCGTGGACCACGGCGACGCGCGGGCAGTCGAGCACCTCGTCGAGGGCATCGGCGGGCGCCGGGTCGTGGGGGCCGTCGCACTCGGCACGACCTCGGCAGCCGCGTGCATCGAGGTGCTCCGACGGACCGGCGGGAGCGTCCTCGCGATGGCGAGCACGCCCGTCTCGCTCGACGGCCTCGCGGGCCGCCGGCGCCTGTTCCCGGCGATGCTGCCCGTCTTCACGCGGGTCGGGCTGACCATGGCCCGGCTCACGCTGCGTGCACGACGGGCCGGCATCCGGTCGGCGTTCGTGTGGGGGAGCAGCCTGCGCGACGACGAGGTGGGCCGTCGACTCTGGAGCGAGGTGCTCGAGACCGGGCTGGCCGACGGGACGCTGCGTCCGGTCCCCGAGGCGCTCGTGGTCGGCGAGGGGCTCGGATCGGTGCAGACGGCGATCGACCGCCAGCGCGCGGGAGTGTCCGCCCAGAAGGTCGTCGTGACGCTGTAGCCGGGCACCCGACCGTTCCGGGCGACCCCGTTACCCGGCCAGGAACGCGGCGACGGCCCCGTGCAGGGCGGCCAGGTCGTCGACGTGCACGAGCTCCCGGATCGAGTGCATCGAGAGCAGCCCCACGCCGATGTCGATCGTCGGGATCCCGAGCCGGGTCGCCGCGATCGGGCCGATCGTCGAGCCGCCGGGGATCGTGTTCACGTTGACGAACGGCTGCCACGGCACGCCGGCGGTGGCGCACGCGGCGGCCCAGACGGCTTCGCCCTTCGCCTCGGTCATGTAGCGCTGGTTCGCGCTGATCTTCAGGAGCGGCCCACCGCCGGGGCGCGGGCGGTTGGTGGGGTCGTGCTTCTCGGGCTGGTTTGGGTGGACGAGGTGTCCGGCGTCGCTCGAGAGCAGCCACGATGCACGGAACGCCCGCGCCGCCTCGGAGCGGGTGGCGCCGAGGCCCTCCTGCACGCGGCCGAGGACGTCCTCGAGGAAGGGCCCGCCCGCGCCGGACGGCGTCGACGACCCGATCTCCTCGTGGTCGAACGCGGCGAACACGGGGATGTGGTCGCCGTCGGCCGGCGCGTCGACGATGCCGCGGAGCCCGGCGTGCACGCTGGTCAGGTTGTCCATGCGACCGGATGCGAGGAACTCGCGGTCGATGCCGATGCGTGCGGGGGCCTGGGTGTCGGCGAGGAACAGGTCCCAGGACACGCACGTCTCGCCGAGTCGGGCGCGGAGCCACGAGACCACGTCGGTGCCGCCGGCGTCACCGTCGACGCCGACGATCGGCAGCGTGTGCCGCTGCCGGTCGATCTCCTTGCCGTCGTTCACGCCGCGGTCGAGGTGGATCGCGAGGTTCGGGATGCGGGCGACGGCGTCGGTCGACACCAGCCGGACGGATCCGTCGGCGTCCACGACCCGGCCGGCGATCCGCAGGTCGCGGTCGAACCACGTGGAGAGGAGCGCGCCGCCGTAGACCTCGACGTTCAGCTGCTCCCAGCCGCCGGTCCGGACACCGGGGTTCGGCTTGACGCGGAACCCGGGGGAGTCGGTGTGGGCGCCGAGGATCCGGAACGATGTCGTTGCGGTGGCACCCGCAGGCAGGCGCCAGGCGATGACGGCACCGTCGCGGACCACCACGTACGCGCCCGGCGTCGTCGGCCACGCGGCGAGCTCGTCGAGCTCCTCGAACCCCGCCGCCACGAGGCGGTCCCGGGCGATCGCGGCCGCGTGGAACGCGGTCGGGGACTCGGTGACGAACTGGGCGAAGTCGGAGGCGATGGCGTCGGCGGTCACCCTGCCATCGTGGCACGCGGTGGAGGCGACCGGATGCAGGATGGGGCGCGTCCGACGGACGCGCCCCCTTCCTCCAGGTCGTGACCCGGCGCGTCAGCCCTTGGTGTGACCGGCCGAGCCGAGCACCTTCGCGGCCTCGCCGACGCGGGCCGCCATGGCGGTCTCGGCGACCTTGCCCCAGGCGCGCGGGTCGTACTGCTTCTTGTTGCCGACCTCGCCGTCGATCTTCAGCACACCGTCGTAGTTCCGGAACATCGAGTCGGCGATCGAACGCGTGAAGGCGTACTGCGTGTCGGTGTCGATGTTCATCTTGATGACGCCGTTGCGCACGGCTTCGTGGATCTCGTCGTCGGTCGAGCCGGAGCCGCCGTGGAAGACGAGGTCGAGCGGGTTCTCGCCCGTGCCGTGCTTCGCGGCGACCGACGCCTGGATCTCGCCGAGGAGCTCGGGGCGGAGCTTGACGCCACCGGGCTTGTAGACACCGTGCACGTTGCCGAACGTGAGCGCGGCGATCCAGCGGCCCTGGTCACCGAGTCCGAGGGCGTCGACGACCTTCTCGACGTCGTTCGGGGGTCGTGTAGAGGGCGTCGTTCGTGCCCTCGTGCTCGACGCCGTCCTCCTCGCCGCCGACGACGCCGATCTCGACCTCGAGGATGGCGTTGATGTTCCGCGTCTTCTGGAGCATGGTCGTCGCGATCTCGATGTTCTCGTCGAGGGGCACGGCCGAGCCGTCCCACATGTGCGACTGGAAGATCGGGTTGCGACCCTGCCGGACCTCTTCTTCGCTCGCCGCGATGAGCGGGAGCACGAAGCCGTCGAGGGCGTCCTTCGGGCAGTGGTCGGTGTGCAGGGCGACGGTGATGTCGTAGTTCTTCGCGACCTCGTGGGCGAAGCGCGCCATCGCGAGGGCGCCCGCCGCGCGGTTCTTGACCGTGTGACCGGCGAAGTAGTCGGCGCCGCCCGTGGTCACCTGGAGGATGCCGTCCGAGCCGGACTCCTGCAGGCCCTGGAGGACCGCGTTGATCGTCTGGGACGACGACACGTTGACGGCCGGGTACGCGAACTTGCCGGCCTTCGCTCGTTCGATCATCTCGGCGTACTGTTCCGGCGTTGCGATGGGCACGTGGATCTCCTTCGACTTCGGTGGTGTCCTCGCCGATCGTAGTCAGCAGGACTGGGCCCCGACCGCCGGTTCCGGTGCGACGCGCCAGCGGCGGGCCGGCCGTGCCGGTTGGGAGAGGCGCGGTGCGGGTCACGCCGCCGACGCGCGGCGGGCGTGCACATGCGTTCACGGGCCCGCCGTCCGGACCGGCGGTCGGCCGCCGGTCGGTAGGCTGACGAGCGTGACTCCCACGACGGAAACCGGTTCCCTGTTCCTCCAGCCCGACCGCAACCTGGCGCTCGAGCTCGTGCGTGCGACCGAGGCGGCGGCGATCCGAGCGCAGCCGTGGGTCGGGCGCGGTGAGAAGAACCTCGCGGACGGTGCCGCCGTGGACGCGATGCGGAAGTTCCTCGGCACGGTGAACTTCGACGGCGTGGTCGTCATCGGCGAGGGCGAGAAGGACAACGCCCCGATGCTCTACAACGGCGAGCACGTCGGCAACGGGCACGGCCCGGCCTGCGACATCGCCGTGGACCCGATCGACGGCACCTCGCTGACCGCCGCTGGACGCCAGAACGCCATCTCCGTCATGGCCGTGTCGGACCGCGGCTCGATGTACGACCCGAGCGCGGTGTTCTACATGGACAAGATCGCCGCCGGCCCCGAGGGTCGCGGTGTCCTGGACCTCGACAAGCCCATCGGTGACAACATCCGTGCGCTCGCGAAGGCGAAGGGCAAGGACCTCGAGGACATGCAGATCGCCGTCCTCGACCGTCCCCGTCACGACGAGCTCATCCGTGCCATCCGCGCGACCGGTGCCGGCACGCGACTGCTCCTCGACGGTGACGTCGCCGGTGGCATCGCGGCGGCGCTGCCCGGGTCGACGATCGACATGTGCGTCGGTGTCGGCGGGACCCCCGAGGGCATCATCACGGCGTGCGCGATCAAGGCGCTCGGCGGGGTCATCCTCGGCAAGCTCCAGCCGAAGGACGACGAGGAGCGCGAGAAGGCCCTCGCCGCCGGGCACGACCTCGACAAGGTCCTCGACCAGGACGACCTGGTCACCGGGGACAACACGTTCTTCGTCGCCACCGGTGTCACCGACGGTGTCCTCGTGGACGGTGTCCGGCGCTCGCGTGGCGTCATCCACACGGACTCGCTCGTGCTCCGATCCCGCTCGAACACGATCCGCCGCATCCAGGCCGACCACCGCGCCGAGAAGTGGTTCTGATCCGCTGACCCGCTGACCCGCTGACCCGCGGCCGGGTCGAACCACAAATGCGACATCGAACCAGCCCCGCGGGGGAGTTCGATGTCGCATTCGTGGTTCGACGGAGCGGTGCCAGTGTGCCGCGGGCGCGGGGTCAGTCGTCGACGGCGGCGACGAGCTCGGGCGCGGTGAGCAGTCGCGGCTCGTCGTCGATCGACGCCGGGTCCGCGATGACCTTCGACTCGTCGAGCAGCGACAGGCGACGGGCGCTCGGGAGCACCTGCCGTTCGAGCGACCCCACGAAGCGGTTGTAGTCGACGACGGAGCCACGGATCGAGCGCCCGAGCTTGTCGACGTGCCCGGCCATGGTGGCCAGGCGGCCGTAGAGCTCGCGCGAGACCCGGAAGAGCTCGTGCGCCTCTTGCGAGACGACGTCCTGCTGCCACGAGAACGCGACGGTCTTCAGCACGGACCACAGCGTCACGGGCGAGGCCAGGGCGATGCGCTTGCGGAACGCGTGGTCGAGCAGTCCGGGGTCGGCGGCGAGGGCGCTCGAGACGAGCGACTCGGAGGGGATGAACGCGATCGTCAGCTCGGGTGAGGCGTCGTACCCGGTCCAGTACTCACGCGCGGCGAGGGCGTCGACGTGCGCCCGCAGTGCCTTGACGTGCTGCCCGATGAGCGCGTCGCGTCGAGCACCCTCGGCACCGGTCGCGGACGCGGGGATCTCCGCCGCCTGCAGGTAGGCGCTGAAGGGGACCTTGGCGTCGACGGCGATCGTCTTGCCACCGGGCAGGTGCACCACCATGTCGGGCCGGGCGGTGCCGGCGGCGGTCGTCACCGAGGACTGCACGTCGAAGTCGACGCGTTCGAGGAGGCCGGCGGCCTCGACCACGTTGCGCAGCTGCGTCTCGCCCCACACCCCGCGTGTGCTGTTCGACGACAGCGCGCTCGCGAGGGTGTCGGCGGTGGCCCGGAGGCGTTCCTCGGACTCGGCCGCCGACCGCAGCTGCGCGGAGATCGCCCCGTACTGCTCGCTGCGGGACTGTTCGAGCTCGGCGATCTTGGCGCGCATGACGTCGAGCGTCTCGGCGACCGGGCTGAGCGCGGAGAGCACCTTCGACTCGCCCTGCGACCGGGCGGCGTCGGCACCGTGCATGCGCTGGACGAGGTGCTCGAGCTCGGCGGCCCGGCGCTCGAGCGAGTCGACCTGCCGGCGGTACTGGGCGTCCTGTGCGTCGAGCCGTTCCTCGGCGTCGCGTCGGACCTCGTCCAGCCGGGACCGGAGCGCGTCGGCGCTGGCACGGGAGGTGGCGGCGTCCACGCCGGCGCGCGACCGTGCGAGCGACCAGGCGACGACCGCACCGACGGCGACGCCGATCACGAGACCGATGACCAGGGCGAGGATCTGCATGTCGTGACCCTGTCAGGACCCACCGACACCGCGCCTCCAGGCCTGGTGCATCCATGTCATGACATTATGGCAAACACGGTGTACAGTCGTCATCGTCCGCCGATGAAGCCGCACGGAAGGTCCCTCGCGTCGCATGACGAACCCCGCTCCCCACGCGTACGACGTGATCACGATGGGACGTGTGAGCGTCGACGTCTACCCGCAGCAGACCGGGCCGCTCGAGGACGTCACGACCTTCTCGAAGTCGGTCGGCGGCAGCGCGACGAACGTGGCGATCGCGGCAGCCCGGCACGGCGCCGACGCCGCGGTCATCACCCGCACCGGCAACGACCCGTTCGGTCGGTACATCGCCAGGACCCTGCCGGAGTTCGGCGTCGCGAACGCCTTCGTCGAGACGGTCGCGGGGCTGAACACCCCCGTCGCGTTCTGCGAGATCTTCCCGCCGGACGACTTCCCGCTCTACTTCTACCGGGCACCGAAGGCGCCGGACCTGATGATCACGGCGAAGTCGCTGCCGCTGCACGAGATCGAGCGCGCGAGGGTCTTCTGGACCACCGTGACGGGCCTCAGCGAGGAGCCGAGCCGCAGTGCGCACCAC